>CACWOA010000298.1 GCA_902762395.1 uncultured Ruminococcus sp. | reverse complement strand
CCGGAGGATTACGGGGGATTCGGGCTGGAGGACTACAATGACGTGATCCGGCAAGCCTGCCGTCGGGCGCAATGCCTGCTCGCGGATACGTCCGCACTGGATCTGCGCTATGAAACGCTCGACGGCACCCATCCCACACGAAAAGGACACGCCACCATCGCGGAAGCCTGGCGTCAGTGTCTGCGACAGCTTTTTTGAAAGGAGTTATCCACATGGCAAACCGGGAAGCAATCAAAAACGAAGCCATCCAGCGAATCAAGACCCTGACCGAAAAATACCAACTCAACCCACATATTCTGGATTACTTTCTTGAGGGAAAGGTTTACTACAGTTATCTGACCGCCGGAGGATTGATGGCAAGCATTGACACCATTTTGAAAACACCTATGACGGATATACGGTGTATCACGCCATTGAAGCAAATACGGTTTTCGGTAAAACGCTTTCGCTGCTGTATGTCAGCCCGAATGAGGAAGACTGGGAGATGCAGCGTTTATACGGAAACAATATTGCCTCTTACACGGTCAATCTGAGCGATCCCGATCTGTCAGAATTCGGCGACATCGCCGTGGGACAATTTGGTATGAGCGGTGCGCTGATTCGCATTGGCTGACCCTTTTTCTGTATCTGACCAAAAAACCGCTGTGCAGTAAGATGCCCATCTTGCCGCACAGCGGTTTATTTATTCTGTCGTGTTTTCTTTATCCTCGCTTGTCCTCGCTGCGGCTGTCGTTCATGCGGTAGCAGAGCGTCATCAGACTGTCGCTGAGATGCACATTTTCCACAATCGCGTCGGGGTACTTCATCGCGAGGTCAAAGTGGCTGAAATTCCAGAAGGCGCGCACGCCGCTGCGGTAGAGAATTTCACCCGGCTGCTCCACACGGTTCTTGGGCAGGCAGAGGAACGCCGCGTCCATCCGATTGACCCCGCAGTATTCTTCCAGCTCCGCCACGTCCCGCACGGTCATGCCCCTGATTTCGGTGCCGATGAGGGAAGGATTGCTGTCGAACGCCGCCGTAAGCGTAAAGCCGTGGTTTTCAAACGAAATATGATTGATGACCGCGCGTCCGAGATTGCCCACGCCGAGCAGCACTGCCTTATAGTCATGCTCCAGTCCGAGGATGACGCGAATCTCTTCAAACAGCTTGGGCACGTCATAGCCGTACCCCTGCTGTCCGAAGCCGCCGAAGCAGTTGAGATCCTGCCGCACCTGCGACGCGGTAGACCCCATTTTGGCAGCCAGATCATGCGACGAAACGCGCAGCACCCCGCTGTTTTTCAGTTCAAGCAAAAAGCGGTAATAGCGAGGCAGACGGCGAATGACCGACATTGAAATTTTTTTGTTCTTTTCCATGATTTATTTTACGCTCTCTCTGGTGTAGTCGAGCAGACCGCCGGCGAGAATGATATCGCGCTGGCGCTCAGAGATCTGACAGTTGACCTGGAAGCTTGTGCCTTTGGTCTTGTTGAGAACCGTGATTTCGGATTTGCCGACCAACTCCCGGATGTCGGGAATTTCCAGCTCGTCCATCTGGTCAATGGCGTCATAATCCGCCTCGTTGACAAAGGTGAGCGGCACGATGCCCGCATTGACGAGATTGGCAAGGTGGATTCTCGCGAAGGACTTCACGATAACCGCCTTGATGCCGAGGTAAAGCGGCACGAGCGCGGCGTGTTCGCGGGAGGAACCCTGCCCGTAGTTGCTGCCGCCGACAATGATGCCCTTGCCCTCGGCACGGCAGCGGGCGGCAAAGTCCTGATCGCACACGGCGAAGCAGAAATTGGAGAGGTAGGGAATATTGGAACGGTAGGGCAGAATCTTCGCGCCGGCCGGCATGATGTGGTCGGTCGTGATGTTGTCGCCCACCTTCAGCAGGGTCTTGGCGGCAATGCTCTCCGGCAGAGGTTCGCTCGTTGGGAAAGGCTTGATGTTGGGGCCTCGCAGGATCTCCACGCTGTCCATCTCCTCCACAGGGGCGGGAGGAACAATCATATTGTCATTGATCAGGAACTGCTCCGGCATGGGGATTTCCACCGCGTCGCCGAGTTCACGCGCGTCGGTGAATACGCCCGCAACGGCGGAAACGGCTGCCGTTTCGGGGGATACGAGATAAATCTGACCGTCGGCAGTGCCGGAACGTCCCTCAAAGTTGCGGTTGAAAGTGCGCAGGGAAATGCCCTTGGAATTTGGGGACTGTCCCATGCCGATGCAGGGGCCGCAGGCGCATTCGAGGATTCTCGCGCCCGCCGCGATGATATCCGCCAGCGCGCCGTTCTGCGCCAGCATATTGTAAACCTGCTTGGAACCGGGGGCAATGCCGAGGCTCACGTCGGGGTGAACCGTCTTGCCCTTGAGAATATACGCCACGCGCATGAGGTCGAGATAGCTGGAGTTGGTGCAGGAACCGATCAATACCTGGTCGATCTTCTGCCCCTTCAGTTCGTCAATGGTCTTGACGTTGTCGGGCATATGGGGCGCCGCCGCCATCGGGCCGAGCTGACTGAGGTTGATTTCGAGAATTTCGTCATAATGCGCGTCGTCGTCGGCTTTCAGCTCCGTCCAGTCGCCCTCTCTGCCCTGCGCTTTGAGGAACGCCTTGGTGATTTCGTCGGAGGGGAACACCGAGGTGGTCGCGCCGAGTTCCGCGCCCATGTTGGTGATAGTGGCGCGTTCGGGGACAGACAAGGTCTTGACGCCATCGCCGCCGTACTCGATGATTTTGCCCACGCCGCCCTTGACGGACATTCTGCGCAGCACTTCGAGAATAATATCCTTCGCGGCGACCCACGGAGAGAGCTTGCCGATCAGGTTGATGCGCACCATTTTGGGCATAGTGATGTAATAGGTGCCGCCGCCCATGGCCACGGCGACGTCAAGGCCGCCCGCGCCCATCGCCAGCATACCGATGCCGCCGCCCGTCGGGGTGTGGCTGTCGGAGCCGATGAGCGTCTTCCCGGGGATGCCGAACCGCTCGAGATGCACCTGATGGCAGATGCCGTTGCCGGGACGGGAGAAATAAATGCCGTGCTTTTTGGCAACGCTCTGAATGAAGCGGTGGTCGTCCGCGTTTTCAAAACCGGTCTGGAGGGT
>CACWOA010000297.1 GCA_902762395.1 uncultured Ruminococcus sp. | reverse complement strand
GCTTTGGCGTTCGTCACGACTGTGCCACGGGCGATGTTTACCTGCGCGTCAGCGTCGATGTCGCGGATTTCGGTTGCGCCGCTCTCGTCTATAACAAGCGAGCCAAGGTTCATGCTGGCGGGCGCGTATGTCTCGTCGCGCTTCCAGTTCAGCGGATTGATGCTGATTCCATTTTTCAGTATCGCCACGTTCGGAATCGGACCGTTTGCCTCCACGTTCTTGGGACCTTCGGCGTGCCAGCTGAGGATGACGCCCGTGTCGCTCTCGCCAGTGGCGAACTTCATGTGCGGGTTAGCCGCAAGGTCGTCACTCGTGATGGAATAGCCGATGGCGTAAGCAGCCACCATGCGTTGATAGTAGTCAGGATGCTCTTTGAAATAATTCTTCAGCACAAGGCGGAGAATGGCTGCGCCTTGGCTATGCCCCGCGATGACGAACGGACGGCCGTTGTTGTAGTTCTCGAAGTAATAGTCGAGCGCGGCGGTTATGTCAGTATAGGGCGTGCCGGTTAGCGCCGCTTCGATGGTTCCGTCCTTCAGAAAGACTTCCGCCGCGTGTTTCATGCTGGACTGGCGGTATAACGGAATAAACAAGTTCGTGGATTCTTCGAATACGCTCGACTTGATCGCGTGTTCGATTTTTATGCCATCCAGCATCTCGGCGTTGTCTAACGTCGCGTAGTCGGGGTCGCCTTCGTTTGCGCCCATGAATATTGTCGAGTAGATGTAGAACGTGTCGACATCCTTGGTGATTTCCGGAATCTTGTACCAGTTGGTTTTCTTGGAATAGTCGATTGAATTCATCTGTAAGTTGTTTTGATTTCTTATTTTTATTCTTCCATTAGTATTGATACTTTTTTTGCAATGCCACCATGATTATACTCCCGACGACAGCTGCCATCAGTTCGGCGAAAACAATAGCATACCAGATGCCGTCAACACCAAACAGCAACGGCAACAGGAGCACAGCCCCAAGTTCAAACACGAATGTCCGCAAGAAGGATATCAGTGCCGATACCTGCCCGTTGTTCAAAGCGGTAAAGAAGGCTGAGCCGAAAACAGCCATTCCCGTGAACAAGTATGCGACAGAGACAATCCGAAACGCGTGTACGGCATCCGGCAACAGATTCGGTGCGTCTTGCAGAAACAAGGTGGAAAACGGATGGGCCAGCGCTTCGGAAAGGACAAACATCGCAATGGATGCAACTCCGATGAGCTTCAGACTCCTTTTTCGCAGGTTTTTGAGTTCTTTGTGATTCTGGGCACCGTAATGATAGCTAAACACCGATCCTATCCCGTTGGAATACCCTACGAATATGGCGGCGAAAATCAGGCTGACATACATCAGCAGGCCATAAATGACAACGCCGTCTTCTCCCGCATATTTAAGCAGCTGTATGTTGTAGACAATCGCTACCATGGACCAAGCGGCTTCGGCCATGAATTCCGATGAACCGTTGGTCATGCTTTTGACAAGCGCTTTGCCGTTCCAAACAGGCTTTACCAATCTCAGGAGACTGTTATTTTTTCGCATGAAATAAATGAGAGGAAACACGCCGCCCACAATCTGGCTCAAGGCCGAGGCTGCTGCCGCGCCTGCAAGTCCCCAATGGAAACCGATAATAAAAAGCGCATCGAAGGCGATGTTACTCAGTCCTGCGAGCACCGTGACAACAAGTCCCAGCCCGGGTTTTTCAGCAGTGACAAAGAAAAGCTGGAACTCATACACCCATATCCATGCGGGCAGCGCCAGAATAAAGATTCGTCCGTAAAGCACACTGTTTTTGAGGAGATCCCCTTCTGCACCCAGCATGGTTGCGACTTGAGGCATAAAGATGAACCCCGAAACCATCATCAAAACACCCAAACCGCCAGATACCAGCACAATCAGGGAAAACAAGCGGTTCGCTTGATCCTGGTGCTTTTCCCCAAGCGTCTTTGCAATCAGAGCACTGCCTCCCACACCGAACATATAGCCGATGGTTCCAAGGATATTCAGTACTGGCATGATCAGGTTGATGGCTGCAAATTCCGTCTTGCCCACGAAATTAGCGACGAAATATCCGTCCGCAATGATGTACAGGGAAGCGAATATGTTCATCACAATGGATGGCAACGTAAACCGCAGCAGCTTACTGTAGGTAAAATGTTCTGATAAATGGATTCGTGAGTTCATCTCCTGGTGCTCATCTACTTATCAAATTGACTTTCTGTACAGTGACTCCGTTTTCGGTCTCGAAGCGGACGAAGTACATGCCCGAACCGAAGCGGTTCAGGTCGAGGGTGGCATTGCCTTCAACAGTGGTTTCCATGATAGTTTGGCCCAAACTGTTGATGACGCTGACGCACATCGTGCCTTCACCATCAACATAAAGCAAACCATTGGTAGGGTTGGGATATACGAGCGGTTTCGAGGCAAGGTCTTCTTCAACGGCATAGTCGCAATTGTTCTGGTAAGTGAAGAAGATACCAGGGGAAAGGACAGAGGAGTTGAACAGTTCCTCACCTTGGCTGTCGAGGATGGTGAAGGAACATTCACCGTCGGTGTCATATTGCTCTTTGTCGTGATACCAGCCAGAGTTCCAAATGAAGTTGAGATTGCCTTTCAGCAGTGAGAGGGTGAGGGTTTGTTCAGCGCCTTCTTTCATGGTGATGATAGCAATGCGTTGCCCGTTTTGGTCGGTGACGCTGATGGAGGCACCTTTCCATCCGTCGCCACCCGCGTCGCGGAGTTGG
>CACWOA010000296.1 GCA_902762395.1 uncultured Ruminococcus sp. | reverse complement strand
CCGCATTCGGGGCATTGTATCAGTGCCATATTTCAAAGTTCCTCCTTCGTGGTTGATGCATTTCAAAGGCTCAGTTTTCCTTGACGGTCTGCATAATCAGATTGGCGGTGGACTGCGTTTCCGCTGTCTGTGCGTTGACGTCCTTGGTGGTGACGACATAAACATGATTGCCCACAGTGAAAGCGTACCGCCAGTCGCTGATGGTATAGCCCTGTACATTGTAGTAGCACATGGTGTAATACACCGTGCGGGATGTATTGGTATTGTAATCGGTCACACTGCCGGTCTGTGTCTGCGCCCCTATCGTAAAACCGGCGTTGCCGTAGGTCTGCTGTAAATTATTCATCACCGCTTCCAGAACGCCCGGCGCGTCGGTGTAATCGTAGCGTGACACCATCGTATAAGGTATGTAGGCCTGCGCGTCAGAACTGACATAGATGTTGTATTCCTCATCCTCCGTCACATAGTCGTTGATGGGGACATAACAGGTAAATCCAAAACGGTTGCTAGTGAAAAGGCTGTAGTTGGCGTCCAGTGGCGTCGTGGTGCCAAAGGGCGTATAGCCGTCCGTGCCGCCCTGCGTTCCCGGCGTCTGGTCGCCGGTCGGCCGGGCGGAGGGCAGGGAGGGCGCGGGCGTCTGCGCATTGCCCCCGCTGAAAAAGACAAAATACCCGATCAGAAGCACCGCCGCGACAGCGGCGCCGATCATCAGCTTTTTCTTGTTCTCCATCGGCGTCTTGGGGGAGGATTCCGTGTTCTTTGTTTTTTGCTCGGGAGCGGCGGCTGTAACGGAACCGCTCCTGTCATCGTCGGACGGTACCGGTAAGGTCTGCGGACGCGCAGGTTCCCCGGCAGAAGCCGCCTGTGCCGGTGCGTTTTGCGCCGCCGGACTTAACCGAAAACCGCAGTGGGGACACTGCGACGCCTTATCGCTTACTTTTTGCTGACATTCGGGACAAAGAATCAATGCCATAAAAGATTGCCTCTCTTTCTTTAAGTAGAAAATGTGGAAAAAATGGTATATACTAAAGTTTATCATAACTCTCATCTAACTCTCATCCGAATGCTCACTAATCCATCACCAGACCATTGACAATTATGGATTGACAAACCACAGATACAACCCGATTATGTATAATAGTAGCTGATGAAAAAGGAGTCGGTTGATATGACCTTTCGAGAGAAGTTACTGGAATATATGAAGCTTGTGGATTGCACCAATAAAGAACTTGCCGAAGCTTCTCACATCGGTTCCGGCACCGTCGGGAGATGGCGCACAGGGAAAACCGAACCCGACGCGGACAGCGAATTGCTCCGCCGCGCCATTGACGGACTGTATGAAATCGCTGTCGAAAAAAAACATCCCTCTGGATAAAAGTGAAATCACGCTTTCACTGACAAGTCATCTGCGTCACAACGTCCCCGTTGATTACGAAACCTACCTCGCCAATCTCAACGCCCTTCTCAGTCAGTTGGAGATCAAGGGCGGCGAGCTGGCCAGAAATCTTAATTTTGACCCCTCCTATATCTATCGCATTCTGTCAGGTTCACGGCATCCCGCCGACCTCCGCCGTTTTTCCTCCGACGTCGCGTCTCTCATCGTCCGCAAATACAGCCGGGGGGATCAGATTGAACTTCTCGCCGCCCTGCTGCAATGCGACGCGTCGTCATTAACACAGGAAAAAAGCCTGTACGACGCCATCATTGCGTGGCTGGGTTCTGACAGCAGGGCGACCAGGGAAAACCCCATTCAGAATTTTCTGGAAAAAACGGACGCCTTCAATCTCGACGAATATATCGAGGTCATTCATTTCAACGATATTAAACTGCCCACGGTTCCCGTGCAGTTGCCTACCACGAAGGTCTATCGCGGCATACCGCAAATGATGGAGGCGGAGCTTGACTTTATCAAAGCGACTGTGCTGTCCAAGTCGATGGAGGACTGCATTCTCTACAGCGATATGCCGATGGAGGAAATGGCAAACGATCCGCTTTTTCCCAAAAAATGGATGATGGGCAGGGCCATGATGCTGAAAAAATCCCGCCTTGCACACAGCACCTAAAACCAACGTAAATCAGGCAAATTGTGCCCTATATTTTAATGATTTGGGATTTTCAAAAACCAAATTGATGATTTTTTCGACTTTTTCCAAGTGGTCAGATGGCGGATTGATTACAAACGCATATAGGTTCAGATAATTTTGAAGCTCGTCTCTGCAAAATCCACTATGAGCATTCAGAAACATCTTTAACAAGCAATGTATCCGATTAACAGGGTCGAGCGGATTTTCGCTGTCGGTTAGACCTTTCATATCCTTTGATGCGTAGCAAGTGCTATTAAGCTCAAGTTTCTCTACGAGTTTTCTGTGCGTATTTTCTTTGTCATGTATCAAGGTGGAACCCGATTTGATGTGATCTTTAAACGCTTCATAGCTTCGCTTCTGCGATGGCTTACCGTAGCCCTCCATAATACAAACTGTATGTTTTTTATCTGTCGCTACACCAATGCAAATTTGATTTCGAGATAACCCCCTGAGCAGATTACCGTTTTCATCTCGGCTTCTATCTCTCATCAAGATCGAATAATACGTTTCATCAAGCCATACTGTACCTATAGCTTCTCCAGCCAATATTTTGAAGTTGAAATTGCATTCCTGTTATTCCATGAATCGGCGTTTAGGCTCACATAGCGGAAGATATTCAGGCAGTATTCTATCCATTCACTGACAGGAATTTTTCTCGATTCAAAAATCGTTCCTGTTGTTGGTTTGAAATATTTTCCGCATTCACAGCGATAACGCTGTATACCGATTGCGTCATAGCCCTTTTGGACGAAATGATCGGAATTGCAGTAAGGGCATTTTGTCGGCACATAAGAATTTATCATATCCGATTCGCCGTCGTCTTTCAGTTTGGGATGGCGATCCTCATATCTTGTTATATAATGCATTTGAACATACTCCTGTGTCGCTGTTAACTCCGTTTTATTATCCCACGGTGTTCGTTTCCTTGATCTGCTCCGATTGTTCATCTATATCACTCCTGATTTGAAGTGACTTTATTATACTCTGCTTAGGTGCTGTGTGCAAGTCGGGATTTTAAAAATAAATAGGAGATGTAAACGATGGTTACTATAACAGGTACAAATTGTTATGTGGATATTATTTCCGACAAGCGTCATGGCAGATTTGGCGGTGAACTTGGAGGCAAGGCTTTTTACGCGGATATGGATGATTTTCAGTGGATCAATGCCGGAGGCAAAGTGGATGATACGGCTAAGATCTGTCTTATTCTGGATGCGCTTGAGGCAAATCATGAGAATGGCTTCCAGGTATCTTTTCCGCTTGACAAAGTATCAGAACTTGTTCGCGTGATGCAGAGTGTTCCGGAATTGATGGGTAAAATATACGGAAGCGGAGAGGAGTATTTTAAGTAAAGATTTCCCAATTTGCAGTACTATAGTAAATCAACAAGAATGTTATTAAATGCATGAAATTAAGACAAATTTAAGCTAAATTGGGGTTTCACAGCATTACAAGAACAGCAAT
>CACWOA010000295.1 GCA_902762395.1 uncultured Ruminococcus sp. | reverse complement strand
GATTTTTTCCTCAAAGTTGTTAAAATACACGTTCCGCCCAGCGAGAAATTCCGAGTAAACATAATCCGCAATCGCATCAAGCTGCTCCGACAGGATTTCCATCGAATCCACATCCCATCCCGCATCGGGACGTGCGTCGGGCGCGAGATTGAGCCGTCTGACCCCCTGGCGGAAGAGTCCGATGACCGATTCCGCCGCCATAGACGCCGTATTCGGCGCAACCGTCGCCATGATAAAGGCGTCCGGTCGGTAGGACAGCAGCAGGGAGAGCTTGTCGTCGAGTGCGGCAAGGCAGTCTCTGCCGTCGGCATACAGACGGTTGACGCGACTCATAGTCCCGTCGTGCGACAGGGCTATGAGAAAGCGGTTGTCCCGGGCATCTGTGTCCCGGGCAAAGGTGAGAAATTCCTCGTCGAGCAGCAGTCCGTTGGTGGTCATATTGAAGCTGAATCGGATGTCGGGAAACTGCCCGGCGTATGCCACACATTCGTAAATCAGCGACTTTTGCAGCAGCGGTTCGCCGCCGAAGAAGGAAACGCCGCAGCGCTTGTCTCCGCTGCGCACCAGCATATCCATGGCAGCCAGCGCGGTTTCACGGGTCATGCGGTCGTTTTCGTGCGTCTCAAAGCAGTAGCGGCAGCGCAGATTGCACTGCCTGGTCAGTATGAGTGAAATATTCATGTCGTCCCTCGCTTCCCTGCTTTAATAAATATACCTTTCTCACCCGTCATATACCACGTCTCCGTCCAGTTGATACAGTCCGTCATCTGTGGAAGAACAGCCGTTCTGCTCGTCGTCCGCCCGCTGTGTACGCTGTGTATCGGCATCCGAAACAACCTGCACGGACATATTACCGTCATATTCCACATCTCCGGACAGGGGGCTGCCACACGAAGCAAGACTGCCGCACATCAGAACGGCGGACGCGGCGACGGCGCATTTTTTGAGAATCTCCTCGCGGGAATAACCCGCCTCATAGGTTTCAGATCGGACCAGCTTCATTTCCTTCTTTTCATTCATGATGATAACCTCCTTGGGGTCGCATGATGGCTTGGGTTCTCTGTCTATATAACCTGCAAAGCGGGATTTCGGTTGGTTTTTTCAGGAGGAAATTTAATAAGTAAATCCGCTGTCCTCTCCGATGGGCTTTTCGAGCAATTCGGGGTGAGCGAAAATATGCTTCATGAGCTTGAGGCTGCGGGCAAAATAGAAACCGTCCGCTATGCGCTCGTCAAGCGTGGCGCCGATGTCCACTAAGTCCCTGACCTGCCTGGTGCCGTCGGGCATGAGCACTTCTTCCTTATGCAGGGTGCCGATGGTAATCATGACGCTGTTGGTGCCGTAGTTATTGAGATGATGGTAGACCGAGGGGCATTTGATGCTGCCGAGATTGCTGGTGAGTATGGTGGTGTAATTCGGGTCGCCCTCGGTGAGCGCCTTGGGATTGATGCCCCAGAAATCCAGCCAGCGGATGATGCGGATGACCACAATCAGCACAAAACGGGGCAGGGCTGCGAATTTGTCGAGAAGCTCGTCGATGCCGCCTGTGGAATGTTCGCTCTTGCGCGTCTCCTTCACGTCGCCTACGATACGGCGGCTGATGGTGTCGAGCATGTCCTCGTCCCCCGGCTTCAGCACCATGAGCGATTCCTCGGCGCCGTCGGCAAACCGGCGCTTGACAACGAAGCTGATGGTGATTTCGTCGCGTTCATACATACGGTAGCCCTGAATGAAGCGGTTCATCAGCGGACGTTCCTTTACCATGCGCGCCATGCCCGTCACCGCGCAGTGAAAGAGCGTGGTCTTGTAATCGGGATGCTCGGCGTTGCGGCGTTCGAGATACGTCATAAGGTCGGTCGCGTCGATGGTATCATTCAGATATACCTCACAGTCGGTGCGCTTGGGCATGAGATAACCCATGATGGTTTGCAGTCCGGGGGCTTTTACCCAGCGACCTTTTTCGGTTTTGCTCATAGCGTTCTCTCCTCAAATCATATGGTGTATGTTTTCTCCTGCCTGAGCGCCTGACAGGGAATGTGAAATGCGCCGCTCAATCGCTTTTCGATCGCTTTCGTATCGACCTGCATGGTCATGGGCGGGAAGCTGTTGTCATAGTGGTCGAGCAGCACGGATTTCGGACGCAAGCGTCCGACCAGCGTTCCCCCCCCACGCCGGCAGGTCACTCCTGCCCTGACAGGGCAGAACCAGCACGTCGGCGCCTGTCGGATAATCCGTGTGTGCGTCAAGTCCCATGCTGCCCATAATCTGCACCCGCTTGCCGTTCGCCGTGATCTCATACAACAGAATTTCACCGTTTTCGGGATAGCGCCTGTTCCATCGCAGCAGGCGCAGCATATGCGGCAGATGCAGCCACAGGGAGGATCGCAGCACCGTTTGCACGATGATGGGAACATCAAAAACACAATGCCGTCCCTGATAGAGCCGCAGGGTAAAATCGCCCGCCGTAACCGTCTGTCCCGGTGCGACGGTGCGCAATTGCCGCTTGGGAAGCCCCTGCCGCAGCAGCGTTGCACAGGGCGTGACGGTCGCGTGAATCACTGTGTCGGCGGACGCGTAGAGAGAGTGAATCTGAAGAATATGGTCAAAATGTCCGTGCGTGACAAAGACGTCATGCGCGGTGCGGAATGCCTCGGCATGGGGAACAGATTCCTTTTCGGGATGGGAACAGGTCAGCGGAATGCCGCCGAATGGGTCAAACGCGATGACCGTGTCGTTTTCACGCAGCAGCAGCGCGGCGGTTCCGTACCATTGCAGCGTCATGTTGTCTTTGGCGCCTCCTCCGTATGGGGTGCGGATGTTTGTTCCCTGGCGTTTTCTTCTTCCTCGAGAAGACGATAGGCGACTTTGCCGACCAGGGTTTTGGGCAGCTCCTTGCGGAATTCGATTTCGCGCGGCAGCGCGTATCTGGCGACGTGCAGCCGGAGCTGCTCCATGATGCGTTCGCGCAGTTGGTTGCTCGGCTCCACCCCCTCCGCCGGCACGATGAACGCCTTCACCCGGTGCATCCGGCGGGGATCCTTCACGCCGATCACACAACTGTAGGAGACTTCCTCGCAGCCGTCGATGATGTTTTCGATGGTGGCGGGGTAGACGTTGTAGCCGTTGGTGATGATGAGGCGCTTGAGCCGCTGGCGGAAATAGACATATCCGTCCTCATCCATAGAGCCCAAGTCGCCCGTGTAGAGCCATGTGTCGCCGTCGGAAAGCACCCGCAGCGTTTTGGCGGTTTCCTCGGGATTTTTGAGATAGCCGAGCATGACGGTGGGACCCTTCAGGATGATTTCGCCTTCCTCGCCGGGCGGGAGCAGCTCGTCGGTACCGGGGCGGACAATGCGGTAAACCGTGTCGGGAAAAGGAATGCCGATGCTGTTTTCGCGGTATTCGTCGCGCGGGGTAAGACAACTGGCGGTGACGCATTCGGTCAGTCCGTAGCCCTCGCGCACCTGGATTTTCGCGCCGTGTTCCTTTAAAAAGACGTCGATTTTCTTTTTGAGTTCCACCGACAGCGAGTCACCGCCGCAGAACATTCCCATAAGAAAACCCATGTTGAGTCCGTCAAGCTGCGGCATATGCAGCAGCGCTTCAAAAATCGTGGGAACGCCCGCGATGAAATTCGGCTTTTTTCGGCGCAGCGCGGCGGCATAGCTCTTGTTGTTGAAGGTAGGCATGAGGATGCAGCAAGCACCGTGAATCAGAACCGTATGTAAATTGATGCCCAGCCCGAATCCGTGAAAGAGGGGCATACAGCTCAGCATTTTCAGCCCCTTGCTGAAATCCCCTCCGAATGCCTCGCGCGCCTGCATGGCGCAGGCGTTGAAGTTCAGGTCGGTCAGGCAGATGCCTTTGGGATTGCCGCAGGTGCCGCCGCTGTAGAGAATGACCGCCGTGCGCTGCCTGTCAAAGGAAGGCTGAGGCAGCGTTACATCCGCCTTGTCGCCTTGCCTGAGAAACTTTGTCCACAAAAGATGGGGCGCATGGGGGAAGGATAAATAGTCCCTGCCTTTTTTCAGCACATAGAGCGGCGCCAGCCGAAGGGGCAGCTCCTCCTGCATACGGCAGGTGAGAATCGTGACGGGATGATCCACGCCCGCCAGCGCCGCCTCGACCTTCTCATAGAACAGGTCAACGGTCAGTATCATCCTGCTTTCGGAGATGTTGAGGTAGCCTGTGATCTCGTTCTGCGCCGAAAGCGGATGCACCATGTTGGCGACGGCGCCGATGCGGTTGACGGCATAGAAGCAGACGAGCGCCTGCGGCGTGTTGGGCATACAGATCGTAACGACTTCCCCCGCGCCTATGCCAAAGGCAAGAAATGCCCTCGCTGCCCGTTCGATGCGCCTGACAAAGTCGCGGTAGGTGGTCTTCCGGTCATAAAACTCATAGGCCGGTTCATCGGGGTATTGCGCCGCGATGCGCTGCACCATCTGAAACATGGTGGCTTCGGGGTAATCCAGGTGATCTTTTTGTTGGTAGTGTTCAGATTGATTCATCAAAATCGCTTCCATTTGTTAAAGATAAATAAAGTATACACCATCTTTTCCAAATATGCAAGGGGAAAAACAGGGAAATCAATTTTGAAAAACGGGAGAACTCCCTCCGCCGTTTGCTTGCAAAACATGCACCTCCCTCAGGGAGGGAGGCATTATCGGCTCCCTCTTTCCTGTATCGCAAGCGATACAAGGGGGGCTGTCA
>CACWOA010000294.1 GCA_902762395.1 uncultured Ruminococcus sp. | reverse complement strand
ATTGTCCTTTGTACAATATAACGAATATGCTCATTTATAGTTTAAAAGAGTGTTCGGCGACGCCAACAACGAGGACATCATCGCCGCCATGATTTCCGCCCTGCTGGAGATACCGCGGGGGGATATCCGGAAAATCGAGATTCAGAATGTGGAACTGCCGCCGGAGGAACTGGAAGGGAAATTCAGCCGTCTGGACCTGAAGCTGAACGTGGACGATCAGATCGTGAATGTGGAAATGCAGGTCAATTACGAGCCGGACTTCCGGGAACGCACGCTTTTCTATTGGTCGAAAATCTACGGGAGCGACCTGAAAGCGGGGCATTCATACGGGGAACTGAAACAAACCTACTGCGTGAATATTATCAACTTCAATATTTTCGACTGTGAGGACTACCATTCGGATTTTGTCGTGATGGAAAAGAATCGGCACGAAATACTGTGTGACAAGTTAAGCATTCATTTTTTTGAACTGAAAAAAATCGACAACGTGAGAAAAAACCAGGCGATGGAGGACTGGCTCCATCTGATCAACGCGGAAACGGAGGAAGAATTGATGGCCATTCAACAGACAACCACCATACCGGAAGTGAAGAAGACAATCGTAATGCTGCGACACCTGAGCGCGGACGAAAAGGTGCGGCAGGAAGCCTACTATCGCGAAAAACGGATGCATGACGAGGACAACGCCATCATCGGGTCGCGCCGGGAGGGCTTCAGGGAAGGCAAGGCGGCAGGACTGGCCGAGGGCGAAGCAAAGGGTCGCGCCGAGGGTCGTGCCGAGGGTGAAGCAAAAGGACTGGTCAAAGGTCGCGCCGAGGGCGAACAAACGATGCGTACAAGACTTATGGAAAAATGGCGCGCCATGGGCATGACAGAGGAAGAAATTTTGGAATTGTTGGGGGAATAAAAAATGAATGAACAAGCTATGTCAGACTGGCTCCGTCTGATTAATGCGGAAACGGAGGAAGACCTGACGGAACTGGAACAGAATACTTCCATTCCGGAGGTGAAAAAAACAATAAACATCGTGCGTGAACTCAGCGCCGATGAAGCGGTACGCCAGGAGGCGCTTGAACGTGAAAAGCAATTGGAAGAGGAGGCAAACGCTATCAGCGTTTCCTGCCAGAAGACTTCTCGGGAAGAACAAAACGATTGACGCCAAGGGGAAGCAGGCGAAAAACAGAACCTCGTCGAAAAGCGACGCGCCATGAGCGAATAACAAAGGAGAGTGTTTCCGTTGGAAATCCGTGAATTGCTGACCATCACCGATCACACACTGTTAAAAACCGATGCGACGTGGACGCAGATCAGGGCGCTTTGCGATGAAGGGGTGCGTTTCGGCACGGCTTCGGTGTGCATTCCGCCGTCGTTTGTCAGACAGGCGGCGGATTATCTGGGGGGCAGGCTGCCGGTTTGCACCGTGATCGGCTTCCCGAACGGCTATGCCACCACCGCCGTGAAGGTGTTCGAGACGCAGAACGCGGTGGCAAACGGCGCGGATGAAATTGACATGGTGACTGACGTCGGTTGGCTCAAAGAGAAGCGGTATGACGCATTGCTCCGCGAAATCAGGGCGGTCAGGGAAGCGTGCGAAGGGAAAATCCTCAAAGTCATCATCGAAACCTGTCTGCTGACCGAGGAAGAGAAAATCAGAATGTGTGAAATGGTTTCCGCGTCAGGGGCGGATTTCATCAAGACCTCCACCGGCTTTTCCAAAGGGGGCGCCACGCCCGAAGACATCCGGCTCTTTGCCGCGCATATCGCGCCGCATGTGAAAATCAAAGCGGCCGGCGGAATATCTTCCGTTGCCGATGCGCGGGCGCTGGTTGAAAGCGGCGCGGACAGGCTGGGTTCCAGCCGCATGGTGGCGCTGGCTTCGGCATTTGGTGTTCAGTGATTAGTGTAGAATGCTAAATAAGGCATAGATGTCAATTTGAACAACTGTAGGGGGCGTTATTTGTAATCGCCTTGCCTTATTTTCAAAATTTAAAGTAATCATTCCTTCCTCCGTTGAGGAAATATCAGGCAGTGCCCTCAAAAATTGCCCCAACCTCACCATCTACGGCAAGTCCGGATCCCCTGCCGAACAGTATGCCAAGGATAACAAGATTCCGTTCGTCGCGCAATAACAATCCCTGCTAATCCGATAATGCCTCCCTGAGGGAGGCAGCACGTTAGCGCCGGAGGGAGTGAATGTTACTAAGTTATAGACAGTGAATCCGCTACAGACAAAACACCGCCCGTTTTCCGCGTATTTCAGCCATTGAAATACGGGGTCGGGCGGTGTTTTTTTGGTATAAAAAATAATGCAGAATCAATTACTTGTCGATCAGATCCTTGTAGCACTGCTGGGTGATGGTCTGGCAGACCTTGTAGAAATGGTAGTCATCCACGGAACCGTAAGCGCCGCTGGTCATGACCACCACGCCGCTTTTCTGCTGCTCATCGTAGCAGACGCTCGCGTAAACGCCGTAGGCGTTGCCGCCGTGGTAATAGAGGTCGTGTCCGTCCACATAGGCGGTGGTTTTTTTGAAGCCGAGGCAGTAGCGGAACTGGTCGTCGTGGAGGTATTCCTTTTCGACCTCCCTGACCGCCGCTTCGGACAGGACGCGGATGTTGCCGTACATACCGTCATTGATGAAGATGGTCACCAGTTTGGCGTAATCCTTGGGGCTGATGAGCAGGCTTCCCTGCGCGAGGATGTAGGTCTCGCCCGGCGCTCTGATCTGTCTGTCCTTGACCAGAACCGCGCGGGGAC
>CACWOA010000293.1 GCA_902762395.1 uncultured Ruminococcus sp. | reverse complement strand
TCGGCAAATCCATCAGTATGCTGGTGCAGTCGGTGCAGGCCGACAACAAATAAATTCTCCCCCGGCAAAGAGGAGTGACCATGATGGCAAACAACGAAAACATCCGTCAGCCCAGCGCGTTTGATGTACTCAACAGCGCGTTTGCGGAGCAGGACGAGGAAATGAAAAACCGCGCGGAAGTCGAAAGAATGCGCAAGATATACGATATGCAGCAGACCAAAAAAGCCGCTGTCGCTGCCGAAAAGACGGAAAAGGCGGGACAGGAGGATGACGGGGACGAAGCCTCCGACGGCGGCTGTCTGGGGTGGTTTTTCAAGGTGCTGCTGGTTCTCTTTTTAGCGGCCGTGCTGGCTTGGATCATCTTCATGCCGAGCGGCAGTCTGAAGGAGCTGTGGAGCTACATAGAAGGACGGATTGTCACAGTTTCACACGCCGTGACCCATTCGGAAAAGGCGGCGGACACGGAAACCGCCTCCACGCTGTCCGCAGAAAAAGCGGTCAATAACGACAGCGCCCCCTCGACAACACAGGCGAATCCTACGGAAATCACGACTGTAACGGAGGCGGCGGCGACGGTCGCAACCACAGCCGCCGCCGTGACGACGGCGAAGCAGACAAAGGCTGCTGCCACTACGGTGGCATCGCAGCAAAGCGACACAGCCGGGCAGGAAGATATCGCGGATGAAGCGTCGCAGCACATTGTCGTTTATCTCAAAAGTCAGCTCGCAGTGGTGTACGAGCCTTCGGGCGAAATTGCCAAGGCGTTTATCTGTTCGACGGGCAAGGCTTCCACGCCGACCCGCACAGGCAATTACAAGATCCGTGCCAAATACCGCTGGCGGCTGATGATCGGCAATTGCTATACGCAGTATGCCTCGTCGTTCAGTTCGGGCTATCTGCTGCACTCCATTCCCTACAACAAGCGCAATGCCGGCACCATGTCCAACGCCTCCTATGACAAACTCGGCAATCCCGCGTCTTCCGGATGCGTGCGGCTTTGTTTCCGGGATTCCAAGTGGATTTATGACAATTGTCCCATCGGCACGGGCGTCAGAGTGACGGATGAATTTGCACCCGACGGGGTGTATGGCGAGGCAATTCCCGCGCGCATTGACGACGCGGCACACAGCGGCTGGGATCCCACCGACGACGCGCCGGAGAATCCTTACAACAATTAATCCACAGTATATTTTCTCCACACACGCAGACACTATATTGATAAAACTTATTCAGAGGTGATCAATATGAGAGCGCTGCGCGGATGGATGAAATTGGCTTTTCGTCAAGCAGAGGGCAGGTACGCGGAAATCACGGCTCTCTGCCTGAAATATTTGACGGGCGCGGCGACCTGTGCCGCCATGACGGTGCTGTGGATTCGCAACGGCGGCACGCCGTACAACGGGGTGACGGCGGTCTGCGCGGCGGGAGCGGCGGTGCTTACCGTCTATTTTCGCACGGTCGCCCGTTATCGCCTCTATGCCATTTCGGACGGATATCTTTGCTCGCCGGACGATGTTGCCGCCCCACAGCCCACCGTCATGCAGCTTCTCGGCTTCGGACTGGGCTATTGCGCGGCGGTCTGCTCGGTGTGGACGCTGCTGCTGTCGCCTGCCGTGCTGTGTTTTTATGCCGGTGTGGATTTTTACGCCATGAGCGGCAATCGGCAGTCATTCATGCTGCTTCTCTGCGCTGCCTTCTGTCTGTCAGCGGGGGGAATGCTGGCGGCGACGGTCACGGTCTCGCGCATGGGCTGCGCCGAATATCTCTATTTCAGCGGCAAATGCGGCACGGTTGCGGAAGCGCTTGACCTTTCCCGGCAGATCACGCGGGAGGACAGGGGTGATCTGCTGGCGCTGTCGCTGCTTGCGGCTCCCTGCGGCATGGGCATTGCCGCGCTTTCCCGCTTTAACTTTTCTCAGACTCTGCTGACCGAACAGCGGAAAACATGATATCACAGTGAAAAGCAGCGGGTAAAAAATGCCTGCGCAGAGCGATTGGCGCTGCGTAACCCCCCTGCGCCGGAATCTTTAAGGCACTGTGAGGAAATAAGATGGACAAGTCAGATTGTTCAGATTATTTTTGAACAGTGCCTAATGTGAAAGGATGAGTAAAAAATGTCACAGCTTCGTGTCGCGGGGATTGTTCCCGAATCGGTGGTGGACGGTCCCGGCTTTCGCTACGCGATCTTCACCCAGGGCTGCCGTCACAACTGCTTCGGCTGTCAGAATCCCCAGACCCATGATTTTGCGGGCGGCTATGTGGTGGATACCGACGATCTCTTTGCCGAGATGACGGAGGATCCGCTCATCAGGGGCATGACTTTTTCGGGCGGCGATCCCTTCGAGCAGCCAGCCCCCCTCGCGGAACTGGCGGCGAAGGTACACGCGGTCGGGAAGGATATTGTCGCTTATACAGGCTATACCTATGAGCAATTGCTCGCCAAAGCCGGGAAGGAGCCTGCTGTGATGGACTTGCTGCGGGAAACCGACGTGCTGATCGACGGTCCCTTTATTCTGGCGCAGCGCAATCTGGAACTCAGATTCCGCGGTTCCGACAACCAGCGAGTGATCGACGTCAGGCAATCGCTGGCAAGCGGCGAGGTCGTGACGTTTGAATTTGAAGATTGCTGAATTTTAAAAACACGCATATTTCCGGCACTTCTGCAAACTCCCTCAAAGAGGGAGCCGATAATGCCTCCCTCTCTGAGGGAGGTGGCACGTTAGTGCCGGAGGGAGTTCTACCATAAATCTTAAGTTGTGGATAGTGTATTGCCAATATCATTTGACAGGAGTGTTTTTATTATGGAAAATACCAGCCAACCGGCAGTTATGGAACATGGCGAAGACAAACGGCAGAGCGACACGCAAAAGCTGCTGCGCGAGTGCAACGCGGGCATTAAAATGGGCATCAGTTCCATCGACGAGGTCATGCCGTCGGTTGAGGACGACCGGCTGAGACGCACCCTTGAACGAAGCCGTCAGGAACACGCCGACCTGGGCGACGAAACGCACGCGCTGCTGCTGGAATGCGGCGGCGATACCAAAGACCCCCACCCCATCGCGAAGGGAATGTCGTGGCTCACCACCAACGTCAAGCTGCAATGGGGACAGAGCGACAAGACCGTGGCGGATATCATGACCGATGGCTGCCATATGGGCGTCAAATCCCTCAACGGCTACCTCAACGAATATTCCTCCGCCGACAGCCATTCCCGGCGCATTGCCAAAAAGCTCATCGACATCGAGGAACGCATGGCGGAACAAATGGCAGCATATCTGTAAAATTCGGAATTCGGAATGAATGCGGGCGGTCATGCATATTTCCATTCAGACATCTGAATGAAAATATCTGCATGACCGCTTTTGATTCGTGCCCTCTTCTTCTTACCGGCGCCGGCATTGCTCCCACTCCCCCACTCCACACTGACCACTTTTACATTTCACATTTCACACTTCACATTTCACACTTTCACATTTCCCTTGTTTTAAAGATTAACACATTAT
>CACWOA010000292.1 GCA_902762395.1 uncultured Ruminococcus sp. | reverse complement strand
GGTCGATGCCGCATTCGTCGAAAACCTCCAGCCAGCGCGGCAGGGAAAAATATTCGTCCCAGCCGTCGAAGCGGCAGCCTTTTTCAAAAGCGCGCACCAGCACGCGAATGAGCCTGCGGTCGCCGCGCGCAAATACCGCCTCCAGAAAGCTGGTGTCCGCGTCGTGCCAGTTCAGGGTGATCTTGCGGCTCTTGACGCTGTCGCGCAGGTGCTGCTGCTTGCGGTGAATCGTGTCGATATCGTCCTGCGGCTCCCACTGAAACGGGGTAAACGGCTTGGGAACAAAAGTGGACGCGCTGGACGTGACATTTACGCCCTTGCCCTTGGGCTTGTTGGGATTGCGGTAGAACTCGTCCACCACCTTTTGCGACAGCACGCCGATGCCCTCCACATCTTCGAGCGTCTCGGTGGGAAGTCCGATCATGAAATACAGCTTCACATTCGTCCAGCCTCCGTTGAATGCGGTGCGGCAGGTATTCAGCACTTCTTCCTCGGTGACGTTTTTGTTGATAGTGTCGCGCAGACGCTGGGTGCCCGCTTCGGGGGCAAAGGTCAGACCGCCGCGACGCACTTTTTTCAGTTTCTCGGTCAGTTCGTCGCTGAATCCGTCGATGCGCAGCGATGGCAGCGACACGCTCACCTTGCTGCGCTCCGTCCAGTTGAGCATATTGTCGAGAAGCTCCGGCAATTCGGTGTAGTCGCTGGAGCTGAGCGAGGAAAGCGAAACCTCGTCGTAGCCCGTGGTATCGCACAGGCTGCGGCTCTGCCCGTCCACGGTGGCAAAATCCTTTTCGCGGTTGGGGCGGTAAATATAACCCGCCTGACAGAAGCGACAGCCGCGAATGCAGCCGCGGAAGATCTCGGTCACAGCGCGGTCATGCACAATCTCGATGATCGGCACCACAAAGCTTTCGGGATAATAGACATGGCTCATATCGCGGATAATGCGCTTGGTGATCTTCTCGGGCGCACCGTCACGCGGGGTGAAGGCCGCGATGGTGCCGTCCTTCTTGTAGGTCACGTCGTACAGCGACGGAATATATAACCCCGGAATCCCGGCGGCGGCCCGCAGAAACGCCTTGCGGTCAAGGCGCTCGCCCTTTTCTTTGGCACGCAGCTTGTATTCACGGTAGAGGTCAAACAGCTCGATACTGACCTCTTCCCCCTCTCCCAGCGAAACAATATCCGCCAGATCAGCCAGCGGTTCGGGATTGCAGACGCAGGGTCCGCCCAGAATCACAAACGGGTCGTCCTCCGTGCGGTCGGCAGAAAGGAAGGGAATGCCCGACAAATGGAGCATGGTAAAAACATTGGAATAGCTTAGCTCGTATTGCAGGGTAAAGCCGACAAAATCGAACTCTTTCAGACTGTCGCCGCTTTCCAGACCGTACAGGGGAATGTGATTCTCCCTCATTTTCGCTTCCATATCCGGCCATGGGGCAAATACACGCTCGCACCACACATCCGGGACAGAATTATACAGTCCGTAGAGGATCTTCATGCCAAGGTGGGACATGCCGATCTCATACACATCGGGGAAACAGAACGCGAAGCGGATATTAACCTCGTCTTTCTTTTTGACCACGCTGTTGGGTTCGCCGCCGACATAACGTCCCGGCTTTTCCACCTCCAGCAGGAATTTTTCGATATCTGTTCTAACCAAATCAACGCCTCCTTTTTTAGTGGACAGTGGTTAGTGGACAGTGGTTAGTGGACAGTGGTTGGTGGTTGGTGGTTAGTGGGGAGAAAAGCAAGAAGAATAACATAGCGCTTGCCGCTCTGGCATACAAGGCGCATCATGTGGCGTCTGTAACGCACCCTATCGCCCGCCACGAACTTCCCACAAAAGGCTATCGGCTAATCACTGACCACTGACAACTTATCACTATCATCATACCAAATCTGTCTGCATATTGCAAGCAAAAAAAGAGGACATACCGCTGTTTTCCAAAACAATGGCATATCCTCTTTGTAAAGTTTAAAACAAATCACTGTGCGTTCCGGTGCGCGATAAAAACAGCAGTAATTCAGTATCATTTACTCGATAAATAAGCAGCCAGTCGGGTTCAATATGACACTCTCTGAATCCGGAATAATCCCCCGATAAAGCATGGTCTTTGTACTTTTCTTCCAATTGCACCTGATTTGCAAGTTTATCGACTACCATATCCAACAGTTCTAAGTTATATCCTCTCTTTGCAACCGTCTTAAGGTCTTTTTTAAACCTGTTAGAAAGAACCACATCAAGCATTATCCAACACATCCTTCATCGCTTCTTTAAAGGTTGAATAGCGCTTGTACTTTTCGGGATGTTTTTCCATTTCGTCGTATTCATCCATCGCATCCACCGTTGTTTGATTCGGCACATTTCTGGTGATAGCAAAGGGAATGGCATTTTCATAAATCGCCTGCCGCAAAAAGATATTGATCGCCGTGGATAAGTCCATGCCAAAATCGGCAAAAAGCGCCTGTGCCTTTGCCTTGGTTTCTGCGTCTATGCTGATATTAGCCGTTGTTTTTGCCATGTGGTTTTCACCCCTTTTTGCTTATATTATACCCCGTTCTTATTTATTTGTCAAGGATTTTCATTATGTTATCCTCATTTTATGCGCACTTTATAAATATATTGCAAGCAAAAAAAGAGGACATACCGCTGTTTTCCAAAACAATGGCATATCCTCTTTGTGTAGTTGGTTCCATAAACCGCATAATGCGATTTATTCATCTTCCAACAGATCTTTTGCTTTTTTGTCAATGTTGCCAAACGCTATGAAGAAGATCA
>CACWOA010000291.1 GCA_902762395.1 uncultured Ruminococcus sp. | reverse complement strand
ATCTCCGCCGACTTCCTTTGCAGGTATCATGGACGCGTAGATATCGAATTCATTCCTTTCAGGAAATGCCGGTGACAGCTTCGGCAGCGTACCTTCCTGGATCGCCGTCGCTATGGATAGCTCCGCCCCCATTCTCTCCTGCTCTGCAGTTACGCTGCGCAGACGTATCATGCTGTCCCTGAAGTCCGCCTCCATCTCAGACATGCTGTGCCAGAGCTCCTCGAGCTCATCCGAGGTATTTATATCAAGGCCCTCGAAAACAAAAGGCGCATCGTCCTTACCCAGCACGTGGGCCTGCCAGAACCACCGGTACGCTTCGTCGAGGTCGACAGTGGACGCGTATCCCATAGAATGCCGTTGATCGGTGCCTGGCACGTTGCAACGCGCCGCGCCACGTGTTGCAAGACCGACAGAGTTGAGATAATTGACGACCGTTTGCGCGACAGTGATTTTACTGGCGCCGAAGTTTGTGCCTTCGGGATACGGTAAATCGTGGGTTTATAAAATCGCGGGACGGCTGGCGCTGACCTACCGCGCCAGGAACAGCGTGCCGACGGAGGAGCTTCCCGAAACGCTTGCCGATTCGCACAGCGCGGAAGACCGGGTACTGGACGCGCAGCTTGTCACGCAGGCGATGGCGAAGCTCTCGGAGGACGAACGGCAGGTGGTGTCGCTGCATGCCGTGTCGGGGATGCCTCTGCGGGAAATCGCTCAGCTGCTGCGTATTCCGCTGGGAACCGTCAAATGGCGGCACGCCCAGGCCATCAAGAAGCTGAAAGTCATGCTCGGGGGCAATTTCTGAAAGGAGGCGGTGTATGTTGACAGAAAACAGCGATCGGTTTGAAAAAAAGCTGTACGAAAGCATTCATGCGGCGACGGATACGCCGATACCGCCTTTTGACGCGCTGGCGGCAAGGATTGCCTCCAATGAACCCACCGAAAGCTATGAGGCGTTTTTCGGCGGGGAGGACGGATATCATCTGACGGCAGACGTCGCGGCTGTGTCGAAGAAATCCGGCGCGGCGTGGTACAAAACGCTGGGAATGGCGGCAGCGGCTGTGGCGGTGTTGGTTGTGGGCAGCGGATTGGTGATGGCGCTGCTGGTCGGTTCCATGCGCTGCGGCTCGGCGGGACCGATGAAGGATGAAGCGGTTTATGAAGCAACGGCGCAGGTCGAGGACTATGACGATTCATTTTACGACGCGGAACAAGGCGCGGAGGACAGCGCCAAAACAAACCGCATTTCCGATTCTGATTTGCAGAAGGACAGTACGGAGGTTTCTTCGCAACAATAAAAACGCATACGGTCATTCTTTGTGAATGTGAATTGACCGTATGCGTTTTTTATGCTTCTTCGTCCTCGTCCGGGTCGTCCTCGTCCGGGTCGTCCCATTCAAACGCGTCGTCCTGAATGAACGCATAGAGCTGTGTCAGGATAAACGTTACCTTTTGCTGCCTCGTGTGATAGCCTTCCCGGTTCAGCGCCATGAAAAGACGCGGGCGGACCGAAAAAATATCATTCATGATGTAGCGTCCGATAGCCTTGTTCAGACCGGAAAGCGCCTCCATGCGGTTGTGTTTCATCAGTACGCGTGCCGACCTGCCGATGACATATGCGATCTGAGGGACGATGATTTGTGTTTCTTCCAATGCATTACTCAATATTATCACCTTCTTGTGAATATACTATACATGATAAAATCCGATTTGTCAAGAGTAAAGGCGGTTTTATACTACTTTAAGCTCTAATTAAGTATTTTATCTGTTTTTGTAATATCATTTTGTTGGGGTGATTTCATTGAAACCATTAAAACAAAAGGTCAGTATCACATTGGATTATGATGTCATTGAAAAAATCAAAAAACTCGCGGAAGAAGATGACCGTTCCTTCTCGCAGTATATCAATCTCATTGTGAGAAAATATCTGCAAACCCTCGAAGAGGAGAAAAAAGAATAACGCAGTCGGATGCTTCATCATTACGAATTACGCATTACGAATTACGCATTACGAATTACGCATTACGAATTACGCATTACGAATTACGAATTAGTGAACGGGTCTTGTCATTTGGCGGAGGGTATAGTATAATAAACCTATCCGGAATGTTCCGACAAAAAGAACCGAAAGGAGTGCGGCAGATGGAAAGAGGCAATGTGCTGGTCATCGGCAATTCGGGCGTGGGCAAATCGACGCTCATTAACGCGGTACTGGGAGAGGAACGGGCGGAAACCGGCTACGGTACATCGGGAACGACCGATCGGCTGACCATCTACGAGAGCGACAAGATACCGTTTCGGATTATCGACACGGTGGGATTTGAGCCGTCTGTTTTCAAGGAAATGCGCGCCATCAACGCGGTGAAGAAATGGTCGCAGGAGAGCGCGGAGGAAACCGACGGGGATAAAAGGATCAGCGTGATCTGGTTCTGTGTGGACGGCACTTCCCGCAAGCTGTTTCCCGAAACCATACGCAGCCTTTCACGCGCCACCGCGATGTGGGAGAGCGTGCCGGTGATCGTGGTGATTACCAAATCCTACTCCGTCCCCGAACGCAGCGAAAACGTCGAGATGGTACACAACGCCTTTGCGCGGCAAAAACGCTATACCAAGAATCTGCGCAAGGTCATTCCTGTGGTGGCTTCCACCTATACGCTCAACGAAAGCGCCTATGCGCCGCCCGACGGCATTGACGAACTGATCGAGGCGACCAACGAGCTGCTTCCTGAGGGTGTGAAAGCCGGAGAGCACGACGTGGCCGTGTTCCGGCTGAACCGGAAACGGGCGCTCGCGCAGGGAATTATCGGCGTGGCGACCGCTTCGGCGGTGGTCGTGGGAGCG
>CACWOA010000290.1 GCA_902762395.1 uncultured Ruminococcus sp. | reverse complement strand
GTCTTTTTCGGCTCTGACTTCGTTGTCAAAGCTTGGAATACACCAAGTATTCCTGCGCTTCTCCGCCTTGTCATAGCCGAAAAATCCTGCGTCATCTTTATCCATCTTATTTTCTCACAGTGCCTTGGTCAGATGACAGCGGTTTCTTGCTGACGCTCACGGATGGTCAGTCGAATCCGATCCGCCAGCAGGGCGATAAATTCACTGTTGGAGGGCTTGCCCCGCATATTGTCAACCGTATGACCAAAATAGGAGGCGATGACGCTGGCGTGACCTACCTGAAAGGCGCCGATGATGGTGTGGCGGATACGGCGATCCACACAGGACGGCGTGGTGTGGAACTCTGCGGCAATAGCGGGGTATAACGTGTGTGTGACCGAACGCATGATGCTTTCGTCTAAAACGGCAAGCTCTATGGCTCTTTTCAGAAAGAAATAGCCCGCGCTGTTGGAGGGAACGCCCAGTTCCTGCAGGACACGGTTGACGGTGCGCTCCGGTTCCCGTTTGTCCGAGAGATCGAGCGCGGTGTTGCCGTGAATTTTGTGCAGGGTGGCGATACCTTGGCGCCATTTGTTTGACCCCTGTGAAAACCGCTCGCGGCAGACAGCGGCAATGAGTTCGGAAAACGCGCGCCTGTCAAAGGGAGGAAACATCAGTCTGTCTGCGCCGCAGGCGGTCAGTTCCTGGCGGAGCCGCTCGGAGGCAAAGGGGCAGAGCACGGCAAAAAACGGTTTGGCGTCACCGAAAAGCGTGCCGTATGACCGGATGATTTCCACCGCGTCGGTGTGGGGCATGAAAAGATCCAGTAAAACGACGTCAGGCTGCAAACACGCGATCCGTTCTATAATATCCTTGTCGTCCGGGCGGAAAAAAACGGTGTGTACGGCATTCAGTGTCCCTGTGTCTTCCAGTGGAGCCTGTATGTGATTCGTCGCCAATATCATAATCGAGTTTTTCATGATGCATCTTTCCTTTTCGGTTCTTTTTTGGGGGTGAGGTCAATTATATCACCCGTTCATGTGAAAATCAACTGCGGATTTGAAGGCGATCCACTGAAAAAACGGTAAAAAAGGATCATAATTCATCGGATATCATCGAAGCGTGGAGGAAAAAGACGAACTAACGGAGGGATGTGGAAAAATTTCTTCATCGCTACAATGCAATACATAGTAGACATGGAAAATGCGTTAGCGCCTGTGCCCCTACAATGGGGCATTTTACCAATCGCGCTAATTTATAGGTCAAAACCAACAAAATTTCCGACAAAAGTTTGTAAGCGGATGACGCCAATAAAGGGCGTTTATACTGGACATTTATTGGACAGGGTATGATATACTACCATTATCCATAGTCAGGGAATCCTATGTAAATCAAAACAGGAGAGGAACAAGAACACGCCATGAAAAAAGGAATCAGCATCAAAACGCTGCGCCGTTTTATTCCGAAAGGCAGGAGCATGGTCAACTACTCACAGGAAGACATCGACTATTTCGCAGACATCATCAACGGATTGCCACGCAGAATACTCGGCTACAAGACCCCAGATGCGTTGTTTGACCATGAACTTGATTTGATTTATTTGACCGAAGCGGCGTGAGCCGCGCGCCGCAGCAAATCTTTTCCGTTCGGGCTACGCACTCTCTCCAAAGATTTGCTGCCATCTACTCTCCCTCTGCCACTGGTTATATCGTTAGATTGTTAATTCTTTCTGAAAAGTTGCAGGTTGCTATTGCAATTTGGACCCAGGTTTTGCTATAATATAGGCGTATCTTTATGCTCATGTGCAGGGGTTAAGAATCCGCGCTGGCAGGCCGATACATGAGATGGGAACTTCGGTTCTTCTCATATTTTTGACGGAAAGGGGCTTGACAGCCATGCGGAATAGAACTACGCTCCTTAGAGCAGAGCAGAGCAGAGTATGGGCTAACTGCGCCCTTTTTGCGTCCTGCGGGGCGCTTGAAACTGCATACAACATTCGTGATGGATAACCGTCGGATTTGACGGGGTTACTATACCCTGTCACGTTCGGCGGTTTCTTATATATATTGGTATGCGGCGACCATAACAGCAGTAAATAAACAATAAGGAGATAACAGCTTATGAAAATGAAGAAACGATTATTAGGTATTCTGCTCGGCCTGATGCTGGTTCTCGGGATGATGCCTAAGATGATGCCTGGGATGACGATCACAGCAAATGCAGCCGGTACAACTTATAAAATTCTCAACGTTGGCGGTGGATTAAGTAGTGTGATTGCCGAAAGCGTCACATTGCCCTATGCGACTACAGTTAATGCTTTTCGAGATGATTGGCATCAAGAAAACGTAGCTTCACACTTTGGTTTGCAAGGGCTTTCACCTCGTCACCCCGTTTCTCATAGATAATACCGCCTACCTGTACCTGCTGGCCGGGGCGATAGATGGCTCGGTCGGTATATAACCGCAACACGCGACTCCGTGTCGGTTCCGACACCCGGCGCTCATAGCTGCGTGAGAGCATTTCGGCCGGACAATAGGCATCCGCTTCGGTCTTGACATACACTTCGTAGCCCCATTCCATCGAAGGCACCAGCGCAGCCCCATTGGCATCGGTCGTGTAATTGCTGACGGCAGGCCTTTTTTTATCTCTAGAACGCAATTGCACCTGCACGCCGGCAACGGGATGGCCTGTTTTGGAATCACAGACAAACACCCGCGTCTGGCCGTTGGGCAAGGCCAGCTGCATGATGTACAAACGTGTAACATGCATCAGGATGGTTCTCTCCCCGTTCGGGAAATGGTGTTTTTCACCGGGTGAAGGTTCTAATACGGCACAATAGAGTCCGGCTTCGCGCGGCATCTCCACGCCGCCGG
>CACWOA010000289.1 GCA_902762395.1 uncultured Ruminococcus sp. | reverse complement strand
AACCTCTCAGTCCGGCTACTGATCGTCGCTTTGGTGGGCCGTTACCCCGCCAACTGGCTAATCAGACGCGAGTCCATCTTTCAGCGGATTGCTCCTTTGATATCAAAATCATGCGATCCCAATATATTATGCGGTATTAGTGTCCGTTTCCAGACATTATTCCCCTCTGAAAGGCAGGTTACTCACGTGTTACTCACCCGTCCGCCACTAAGCTCCAGAAGCAAGCTTCTTTCGCTCCGTTCGACTTGCATGTGTTAGGCACGCCGCCAGCGTTCGTCCTGAGCCAGGATCAAACTCTCTAAATAATTGTATCTCAAGATTCGTCAGAATCTTAAAACCTTATTCAGAGCTTTTGTCGCTCAAAATTTACACCGGCATTTCTTTCAAATTAATTTTCAAGGTTCTGTCCGCTCGTTCCCTCTCGTTCGCGAGCTTTTCTATTCTATCACATCGAACTCCGTTTGTCAAGTACTTTTTTCATCTTTTTTAAGATTTTTTCATCTGACTTTCAGACCTTTTGAAATCCCTTTCAAAATCGAGCCTGATTGTCAAATCTTTTCGTACTTTCCGCCGGACTTCTCCGCGACAGCTTGATTATTCTATCACACTCCCACGAGAATGTCAAGCCTTTTTTTGCCATTTTTCGCGATTTTTTTATCTTTGACGCTTTGCACATTTTCATTCATCTTTCCATATCCAATCTGCCCACGGCTTTTCACATTTGTTCACCTTTCTCCACCTCTTTCCACCTGATTTTACACCAAGACATTCTTTTTTGATCGTATTCCATGATTTATAGAGAAAGAGGATGGAGAGTATCCGCCGCCCATGGAAGCGTTACATTTAAAAACTTCGGGGAATAATCGAGGTATTATATACATCATATTTGAATATAACACTGTTCTTCCATCTTATGTATATTCGGAAAAACTCATGGCACGTCAGTGACGGCTGCCATTCCTCCGTATTCCTCCCCCGTCTGATTGCCATAAGGCCGGTCTTGGGGAATGGGGCGGCTGCCGTAGGTTCTCACGACCCGCCCGGTTTCCCTGCCGTCTTTATATTCGATCACCTCACGGGGGTTGCCGTGGCGGTCGAAATCGCCGTACCGCTGCTGCCCTGTCATCTGACCTTCCGGATTATAGTACGCTCTTTCAATCCTTCTGCCCTTTTTGTCATAGATATACCGATAACAACCCGTCACGCCGTCCTCATCCTGCAAGGTCAGCTTGACAAGCCTGCCGTGTACGTCATAGGCATAGGTCTGCCCGAAGAAAAAACGACCCTCCTGATATACGGCATAGGAAAGCAGACGACCGCCCCGGTCGTAGATCCATTCACCACCGGTCGATTGATACTGATACACCCGCCCGGACGCAGACGGGACATCTCCGACCTCGTAAACCATATCGGTTTTTACGAGACGCCCCTTTTCATCATAGGTATGATCCTTCGTCCATGTCATCACATGATTTTTGTCGTAACAAACGCAACGGATTTCTCTGCCGTCTCCGTCAAGCAACGACTCCTGATACTGCCGGACGGAACCGTCCGCCTGCGTCACTGTCACTTTGGCGGATGACCCGTCCTCCGCGTATTCACAGGTGGTCGTTTCCGTCTGAGAAAGAGACGCTTGCCGCACATTCCCGTATGGCTGTTCCGTCTTTTGCAGCATCCGTCCCTGTGCGTCGTACTGCCAGCGAGTCACGGTGCGATAGGTAATGTTATCGGAAATATGCGCGAGCATCCGACCTTCCCCGTCATAGACATAGGTCTGCCGCCAATTCAGGGTCGGCACGAGGTCTTCCGCGTTTTTCAGCGCGTAATATTCCTTGCTCAGCATTTGCCCCGCTTCATTGTATTGGTAACGGTAATAATACGTCAATACGCTGTCCTCGTCATAATGGCTCTCCCACAGCACAGGACAGGCGGTGGAGATGCCCGCCTTTTCCCATTGCTTTTCCATGCGGCGACGGTGCAGCATCGGCGGCACACAGACAGCGATCAGCAGCGAGAGGATACACACCGCAAAGGTGATCTTTTTTTGCGTGATTTTGATATGTTTCATAGTTTCGGTTTGGAATATGTATTGCTGTAATAGCGATTGGCGAGCTTGCCTTCCTGCAACAGTTCGAGCATACCGCCCGTTTCATAGGGCAGCATATCGTATTGGTTCTCCACAACGCACGCGCAGTGGGAAACCACATGCAGTTCAGGCGCATTGTCTTCCGAAGCGGCCTGACGAAATACCGTCTCAAACATCAGCGAACCCCACGGGATGTGGTAATCGCTGGTAACAATCACCGCAGAACGCACCTGCGGATATTGCTTTGAGAGAATGGCATACGAATATAAAGCGTTCTGGGCGGTGGTAAAGGATTGATTTTCCACAATCAGACGGTTCTCCTTTACGCCGTGATCTTTCAGCCACTCCGCCATCTGCCCCGCTTCAGTCACTTGCCTGTTGCCGGACGCCGTACCGCCGCCCGTGCAGACCACATAAGCATTTTCATACTGCAAAGCGCACCGCAGCGCCACGTCAAGGCGCTGCAGCAGCTCGTTCTTCATGGTGCCGTCGGGGTTGAGTTCATAGCCCAGCACCACAATGGCGAGGTCGCCGCTCCCATCGGAAAGATTATCCGGCAAAGTGCCGGTGTTGATTTCCATCTCGTCATCGACATACGCCCAATAGTCCATAATACCCTTCCAGAGCTGCCCCTGCCGACTGTCCTTTTGCTCCAGTTCGGTCAGAAGCTGCCCCACTTTTTCACGGGACTGCCCTCCGTAAGAGCCGTAATAGGTGACGATGTCGCGGATGATTTCTTTTTCATCGCGTTCCTTTTGCTTGCCGCAGCCCACCGTACCGATCAGCATGGCAGCGGACAATAACAAAGCAACTATTTTTTTCATAACAGGCTCCTTAGTGAAAAAATAGAAAAAGAAAAAGCGAAGCCCCATTCGCCGCGTCTTTTTTTCAGGCGGCGCGGGGTGCAGCCACGGAAATCAATTTTGGTGATAACATTCGCCGGATTCGCTAAACTGCGTTGAAAATCGCGGCGCAGTTTGCACTCCCCCAGTCAGCTACGCTGACAGCCCCCTCAAAGAAGGAGCCGATAATGCCTCCCTCCCTGAGGGAGGTGGCACGTTAGGAACTGTGCAGTAATTATTCAGTCATTTTCGACTGGGAACTGTAATGGGAATGAGATTTCAGATAAATCAATGGTAGGGGACGGCGTCCCTGGATGAAAAACGTCCC
>CACWOA010000288.1:1544-4417 GCA_902762395.1 uncultured Ruminococcus sp. | reverse complement strand
TCCTCCTTGGCGGGCGCCAGCCCGCCGTCGTCGTCATCCTCGCATGGCACAAAATATCCTCGCGAATCATTGTCTTCTTTCAATCGAAAATTAGTATAAGTTGTGGATAGTGGTTTGCATTTCGGGATAGAATGTGTTAAAATAATAGGGATAAACAAATTATATTGTAGGAGGAATGATGTATGAGCCGATTGCTGTATCTGGAAAATCTGCACAACACCAGAGACTTAGGCGGGATGGAAACGACGGACGGGAGACGCATCCGAAGCGGGAAACTCATTCGCAGCGGGCATCTGTACGGCAGTTCGACGGGGGATCTGTCCGCGCTGGGGCATCTGATTGACACGGTGGTGGATTTCCGCACACCGCAGGAGAAGGAGGAAAAGCCCGACCCCGCTGTTTCCGGAGTAAAGTTTTGGCATATTCCGATTTTTGACAGCCTGAAAGCAGGCGTGACGCGGGAAGAGGAGTCCGACGCGCAGGTGATACGCATGATGATGGGGGATCACCGCAGGGCGAAAGCCTATATGTGCGGCATCTACACGGACTTTGTTTCGGTACCGTTTGAGATTTCACAGTATGAAAAATTCGTCCGTCTGCTGATGGAGCCGCACGAAAAAGCCGTGCTGTGGCATTGCACCGCGGGGAAGGACCGCGCGGGCTTTGCCTCGGTCATCGTGGAGGAGCTGTTAGGCGTTGACAGGGCGGCAATACGGGCGGATTATCTGCAATCCAACGAATGTCTGGCGGAGGATATCCGGGAATTGATCGGGATGTTTTACGCGATGGAGGGGGAAGAAAACCCCGAAGCGGAGCTGGCGCTGCGTTACCTGTTCGGTGCGCGGGAGGAATTCCGGGACGCGGTTTATGCTGAAATTGAGAAACGGTACGGCGGATTTGACGGGTTTATTTCCGACGGACTGCATATCAGCCCGGACGAACGCGAGGCTTTGAAGCAGATGTATCTCGTGTGAGAGGGGGGATTTGCGTTTCTGTAAATAAAAACGCCCTTCCAAATTTAAACTTTTTATGAAAAAGATGAAAAATACGCGAAATTTTCAAGCAGTGTCTTGCAAAGTCGGAAGATTTCATGTATAGTATTGGTGTATCTATTTTTAGGAGGCTATTTTATATGGCTGTAACATTAAATTGCAAACATCTCTCCGGCTTTGTGTCGGAAGAGGAATTAAAGGCGATTGCGCCTGAAATCGCTGCCGCACACAAGACGCTGCACGATAAATCCGGTCTGGGCAACGACAAGCTGGGCTGGCTCGATCTCCCCACCAATTACGATAAAGAGGAATTTGCCCGCATCAAGGCGGCTGCCGAGAAAATTAAGAAGGACACCGATGTGTTCATCGTCATCGGCATCGGCGGTTCCTACCTCGGCGCGAGAGCCGCGATCGAGTTTCTGACCTCGCCCAACTACAACCTGTGCTGCAAGGACACGCCGCAGATTTTCTACGCGGGCAATTCCATCAGCTCCGCCGCGCTCAACGAAGTGCTGGCGCTCTGTGAGGGCAAGCGGGTTTCCGTCAATATGATCTCCAAGTCCGGCACCACCACCGAGCCGGCCATCGCGTTCCGCGTGCTGCGCCGCCTTCTCGAGGAGCGCTACGGCAAGGAGGGCGCCAGAGAGAGAATCTATTGCACCACCGACAAGGAAAAGGGTACGCTCAAGGAACTCGCTGACAAAGAGGGCTATGAAACCTTCGTTGTGCCGGATGACGTGGGCGGACGCTTCTCCGTGCTGACGGCGGTGGGTCTGCTGCCCATCGCGGTGGCAGGCGCGGATATCGACGCGCTTATGGCGGGCGCGAAGGCGGCGCAGGACGAGCTGGTTTCCGCCGACCTCGAGCAGAATGACGCCTACAAATACGCCGCGGTGCGCAATGTCCTCTATCGCAAGGGCTACGCCACCGAGCTGCTGGTCAGCTACGAGCCGTATTTCCAACTGATGAGCGAGTGGTGGAAACAGCTTTACGGCGAGAGCGAAGGCAAGGACAACAAGGGTCTGCTGCCCGATTCCGTTATCTTCTCCACCGATCTGCATTCTCTCGGTCAGTACATCCAGGACGGTGTGCGCAACCTCTTTGAAACGGTGGTGCAGATCGACAAGCCCAAGAGCGAGCTTGTGATCGAAGCGGTTGACGGCAATGCCGACGGTCTCAACTTCCTCGCGGGCAAGACAATGGATTATGTCAATAAAAAGGCGTTTCAGGGCACTGTCCTCGCACATAACGACGGCGGCGTGCCGAATATGGTGATTAACGTCCCCGAAGCCAGCGAGTATGAACTCGGCTACCTCATCTACTTCTTCGAGAAGGCGTGCGCCGTTTCCGGCTATACATTAAACGTCAACCCCTTCAATCAGCCCGGCGTGGAGGCGTACAAGAAAAATATGTTCGCGCTTCTCGGCAAGCCCGGCTATGAAGAGCAGAAGGCGGCGCTCGAAGCAAGACTGGGCGAGTAATCAATCCGGAATCCGGAATTCGGAATTCGGAATTGGAAAAGGAAATCAGGAATTGCGTGATGCGAAAAAAGCGGAACGGCGCTTCTTTATCGGAAAATCCGGAAATATGCGCCGCATTCCGCATTCCGCGTTCCGCATTCCGCATTAATATATCTGGAGGCAATGATTATGATTACACTTCTCACAGGCAAAAAGGGTTCCGGCAAGACCAAGAAGCTCATCGAATTGGTGCATGAGGCGGTGGCGGTCTCCAAGGGCAACGTCGTCTGCATCGAAAAGGGCGATACCCTGACTTACGACGTCGATCACAGCGCGCGTCTGGTCAACATCGAGGGCTACGGCATTGTCGGATTTGACGGTCTTTACGGCTTCCTCAGCGGTCTTTGCGCGGGCAACTACG
>CACWOA010000288.1:0-1533 GCA_902762395.1 uncultured Ruminococcus sp. | reverse complement strand
CAACTACGATATTACCGATATCCTCGTTGACTCCACCCTCAAGATCGGCGGCAAGGATCTGGGCGAGCTGGCTGACTTCCTCGGCAAGGTCAAGACGCTGACCGACGAAGCCAACGTCAAGATCACCTTCTCCATCTCGGCGGATTCCGCGGAGTTCCCCGAAGGCATCTTCTCTCTGGCGGCTGTAAAGTAATCGGGCGCGAGCGAACGCAGGTAATCGGGCGCGCAAGGCAACAAACTTCTTTAAATTTTAAAAAATCTATTGACAAAGCCGACTTGATTCTTTATAATATATTATCGAGTGTATGCGAGGTGTGTTATGCCACTTGAGTTAAATGATGTGTTTGTCACTCCCGACAGCAGCCTTGAGGTTGACGAATGCTTTGTCTATGACGATCTTTCCGCCGAGGGCGAGCAGCTTGTCGTTTCTCCTGTCAGGGTGAGCGGCAGAGTCACCAATACCGGCGGTCTGGTGGAGCTGACCTATACGGCGGCATTTACTTATGCCAAGCCGTGCGACAGATGCCTGACTATCGCCGAAAAGGCGATGGAGCGGGAGTTTGTTCATACGCTGGCGCTTTCCGTCGAAAATAAGGATTCAGATGACATTATCATCGTCACGGGGTACACTCTCGACCTTTTCAGTCTGGTGAGAGATGATATTCTTCTTGAGTTGCCTATCAAGCACCTTTGTTCTGAGACTTGCCTGGGGCTTTGCCCGAAATGCGGACAGAATCTCAACGAAGGCAAGTGCGGCTGCCAAAAAGAAGCGGCTGATCCCAGAATGGCAGTTCTTGACGAGCTGCTGCAAGACTGATTGTTTATTTTTATCAAGGAGGTGCTGAAAATGGCGGTACCAAAGAGAAAGACTTCTAAGGCAAGAAGAAACAGCAGACGTTCCAGCGTTTGGAAGCTCGACGCTCCCGCGCTCGTCAAATGCCCTCAGTGCGGCGACTACAAAAGACCTCACCGCGTATGTGCAAACTGCGGCTACTACAAGGGTCGTGAAGTTGTAAAAATGGGCGATGTTCAGTAAAGCACTGTTCAAAAATAATCTGAACAATCTGACTTGTCTTTTTCGGCTCTGACTTCGTTGTCAAAGCTTGGAATACACCAAGTATTCCTTCGCTTCTCCGCCTTGTCATAGCTGAAAAATCCTGCGTCATCTTTGTCCATCTTATTTCCTCACAGTGCCTAATTTCTTCTGACTTTGCAATCTCTGAGCCGATGGGCGGCGCGATGCCTCCCCCGGCGTGAAAAGGCGGCTGCGATCTCTTCTCCGGCGTCCGGGGAGGGTACAGCCGCTTTTTATTTTGCTTTGATTCATTGGCGATGGCAAACGTAAAGGAGAATTTGAGCGCGCAGCGGAGCTGCGCTAAGATAATAGATAAGAAATAATAACGAATAGATAGAAGGAAGGCGCTATTTTCCCCAGGCGCCTTAAAAATATATATTCAGCGCGCTGGGTAAAAAACGCTCATTCACTATTCTCTATTATTTATTCTTTATTCTCTATTATCTTAGCGAACGAAT
>CACWOA010000287.1 GCA_902762395.1 uncultured Ruminococcus sp. | reverse complement strand
ATCGCCTTTGTGATACCATTTGTTCCATCTCTTCCGATGTGATTAATAGCATCACTTGTCGTGACTGGATTTTGTCTTGCTTTAATTGAAGTTTAGTATAAGATTGGTGTCACATCCTTCAAAGGGATTCCCGACAAGGAATATTTTCCCTTCAAATGTGACTTCTTTCAGTGAATTACAATTTTAGTATAACTAATTCCACCAATTATTAATAGCAATTGGTTACAATAGTAATGGAACGAGGAATGAGGTAGATATAATGGTGGATTTCGGAGAAAGGCTCAGACAGTTACGCAAACAAAAAAACTTAACGCAAAAACAGCTTGCGTCTTTCGTCGGCGTCAAAAACAGTATCATCTCATTTTACGAGGTGGGCGAAAGAATGCCGTCTCCCGAAATGATAGTAAAACTTGCGACGGTATTGAATGTGAGTACCGATTACTTGCTTGGTATGAATAAAAACAAAACCATTGATATTTCCGGATTGGATGAAAACGACAAGATTTTGGTCAATCTTTTGGTGGATACACTGCGAAACAAAAATAAAACATCGTAAAAACCGCTTCCCCGACAGGTTCCACGTCGAAGAAGCGATTTTTTCTCATCCTCCGAAAAAGAGGTGTTCCACCAGAATTTTTCCGCCGAGCAGCACGAGAATCACGCCGCCGACCACTTCCGCCTTGGTCTTGTAGCGGGTGCCGAAGGCGTTGCCGATGTGCAGACCGCCCGCGGAGATGGCAAAGGTGGTCGCGCCGATGAGCAGCACGGCGGGGAGAATCTCCACCCGCAGGAAGGCAAAGGTCACGCCCACCGCCAGCGCGTCAATGCTGGTGGCGACCGCAAGGGGAATCATGGCTTTCACGCCGAAGGAACCGTCGATGCGTCCTTCCTCGTCGGCTTCATCGTCGCCCACGGCTTCCCGGATCATATTCACGCCGATGACGGCAAGCAGCACAAAGGCGATCCAGTGGTCAATACGGGTAATCATGGACTCAAACTGCTTCCCCAGCGCGTAGCCAATCAGCGGCATGAGCGCCTGAAAGCCGCCGAAGTACATTCCCACCGCCATCACATGACGGGGCTGCACCTTCTGCACGGAAAGTCCCTTGCAGATCGACACGGCAAACGCGTCCATCGAAAGCCCCACCGCAATCACAAACAAATCAAACCAACTCATTTTAAACATCCTCCTTATTCGTTCTGTTGCCCTTACACTATCATCCTTATGCAATGAAACACGAAAATAAAGATAAGCCAAATAAAAAAGACGACACCTATCTGTACCCACACAGATAAGTCTCGTCACTAAAGTGCAAAGCCGGAAACGCGGCGCGTTTCGGTATGGCGACCTTGCCGCGCGGAACATGAAGCCACCGCGCCGACTACTCCCTTATTGGTTGCATTGTAACACACGGCGCATCGGTTTGTCAAGGCTAACATGTTGTTCTTTATGCTCTTTTTCATTGAGACCATTGCGAAAAGCCGACACAAAAGGCTTGACGAAAGTACACGCATATGGATATAATAGAAGTATCACAGAATGGGAAAGAGGCTTTAAAAATGAACCTTGAGGAAAAAGAAGAAAAAGAAGAAAAAGCAAAAAAGAAAAAAATTCTCGTCGTGCTGACGGGAGGCACCATCGGCAGCGTATGCACCGACGGCGTGCGGGGCATTGCGGGGGATTCCCCCTATCTGCTGCTCCGTGCGTTCCGCGCGGTCTGCCCGGACTATGCGGACTGTGAATTTGAAGTGATCAGTCCCTGCCATCTTCTCAGTGAAAACCTCTCCTGCGAGGTGTGGGAAACCCTGTATGCCGCCATCAGCGAAAAACTCGCTGCCGATAGGTATCGCGGCATTATCGTCACCCACGGATCCGACACCCTCGCCTACACCGCCGCCGCGCTGGGAATGCTTCTGCGGCACACGCCCTGTCCGGTGGTGCTGACCGCCGCCGACCGACCCGTGAACGATCCGCGCGGCAACGGCATCGGAAATTTCCGCACGGCAGTGGATTTCATCCTGTGCGGCGGATGCAGAGGCGTGTTTGTCTCTTACCGACGCTGCGCCGACGGCGCGCAGGTCATCTATCTCGCCGCGCGGCTGCGCTCCGCCGACTGCTTCTGCGACGAGTTTTGCTCCTACGGCGGCGCGGTCTTTGGTGTGATGAACGAAGGTGTATTCTGTCCCGACGCGTCGCCCCTTAATCCTGCCGCGGAGATACGCAGCGCGCTGTTGTCCCCCCTCGCGCCGCCTGCCATACGCCTTTCGGACAAAAAAATCATGCTGCTGCGCGCCTATCCGGGGCTGGACTATGCCGCCATCTCCCCCAACGGATTTGCCGCCGTGGTGCATTACGGCTACCACAGCGCGACCGCCTGCACCGAGGGAGGCGACCGTTCGCTGCTGCGCTTTGCCAAGCGCTGCCATGCCTGCGGCACTGATCTGTGGCTCGGTTCCTTCAAACAGACGGAAAACGAACTGTACGACACCAGCCGCGAACTGCTCGACAACGGCATTCTGCCCTTTTTCGATATGTCGCCCGAAGCCGCCTATGCCAAGGCGGTGATCGCCTATCATCTGCCCGACGCCAACCCGAAAGCATTCATGCGCCGCTGTGTGTATTATGAAATGGTCGGACACGCAGTGGTCGATTGACAAAGGTGTAAATTAGCAGGGTAAATGAAAATTTAGTGGGGAGTGGGAAGTGGGGAGTGGGAAGAAAAAAGCACAGCGCAGCGCAATTAGCGAGCGAATGCGAGCGTGGGAGTCCAGCCGATGACGGCAAGCGTCATCTCGGACTGGTCCTCCTGGCGGGTCAAGGGCAGCGCCCTTGCAGGGGAGTGGGGACAGCGTCCCCACAAGTGAGGCGCAGCCGAACGAGCGGAACGAGCCTCGATTGAG
>CACWOA010000286.1 GCA_902762395.1 uncultured Ruminococcus sp. | reverse complement strand
CGCGGCGCGTATCACGGCGCGCCTGACCTCCTGCGGCTCAACCGACTTGAACTCAAAAACCGTTGAACGGCTCAGAATCGCGTTGTATACATAAAAATACGGGTTCTCGGTCGTCGAGGCGATCAGCGTTATGCTTCCGTTCTCTATGAACTCGAGCAGGGTCTGCTGCTGCTTTTTGTTGAAATACTGAATCTCGTCGAGATAGAGCAGAATTCCGTTCAGGCCCTCAAAGGTGTTGAGCTGCGCGACAACCTCCTTGATATCTGCGGTTGACGCGGTGGTTCCGTTGAGCTTTTTCAGGGTTTTGCGGGTCTGCCTGGCGATGTAGGCGGCGAGAGTCGTTTTGCCGACGCCTGAGGGTCCGTAAAAGATCAGGTTGGGCACGTCGCCGCTCTCGATTATTTTTCTGAGCGGTCTGCCCTCGCCGAGCAGGTGCCTCTGACCGACGATATCGTCGAGCGACTGCGGACGAAAGCGGTCGGCAAGCGGTTTTTGCATTGTGGGTCACCTCCGTAAATCGGTGAAAATGAAAGGCGCGGCAAAGCCTTAGCCCTGCCGCTGACCGGATTATTCGTAAAGAGGATACTTTTTGCAGATGGCTTCAACGCCGGCTCTGACCTTATCCCTGCTGTTCTCGTAGTCGTTGAGAACGAGGGTGATGTACTCGGCGATAAGATCCATGTCCTCCTCGTTAAGGCCGCGTGTGGTAACGGCTGCGGTGCCGATTCTTACGCCGCTGGTAACGAAGGGTGAACGGGGTTCGCCGGGGATTGTGTTCTTGTTGACGGTGATGTAGCAGTCGTCGAGACGAGCCTCAAGCTCCTTGCCGGTAACGTCGGTGTCGCGGAGGTCGAGAAGCATAACGTGGTTGTCGGTGCCGCCCGAAACGAGCTTGCAGCCTCTCTTGAGCAGACCATCGGCGAGAGCCTTGCAGTTAGAAACGACCTTTGCGCCGTACTCCTTGAACTCGGGCTTGAGAGCCTCGCCGAAGCAGACAGCCTTAGCAGCGATGGTGTGCATGAGCGGACCGCCCTGTGTGCCGGGGAAGATCGCCTTGTCAATCGCCTTGGCATACTCCTCACGGCAGAGGATCATGCCGCCGCGGGGTCCGCGAAGGGTTTTGTGGGTGGTGGTGGTGACGATATCGGCGTACTCGACGGGATTCTGATGAACGCCCGCCGCGACAAGACCGGCAATGTGCGCCATATCGACCATGAGGTAAGCGCCCACTTCCTTGGCGATTTCGCTGAACCTGGCAAAATCAATGGCTCTGGGATAGGCGCTCGCGCCCGCGACGATCATCTTGGGCTTGACCTGCATGGCGGTCTCATAGAGCTTGTCATAATCAATGCGTCCGGTCTCGCCGTCCACACCGTATGCGACGAAGTTGAAATATTTGCCCGACAGATTGACGGGCGAACCGTGGGTCAGATGACCGCCCTCCGCGAGGTTCATGCCCATCACGGTGTCGCCGGGATTGAGCAGCGCGAAGTAAACGGCGGTGTTGGCCTGTGCGCCGGAATGGGGCTGCACATTGGCATGCTCCGCGCCGAACAACTCGCAGGCTCTCTGACGGGCGATATCCTCCACTACGTCAACGCACTGGCAGCCGCCGTAGTATCTCTTGCCGGGATAGCCCTCGGCGTATTTGTTGGTGAGCACGCTGCCCATAGCCGCCATCACAGCGGGGGAAACAAGGTTCTCGGAAGCGATAAGCTCCAGGTTCCGGCGCTGTCTGGCCAGTTCGTCGCCCATGGCGGCGGCGACGTCGCTGTCGTAGGCTTTCAGGAATTCGATGGAATCAAGCATATCTGCGTACATAGGTTTTACTTCCTTTCGGGGTGAATGTTGGAAATTTTGCGAATGCAATAACGAATTGATTATAACAAATCTTGCCGCCGCTTGCAATACATTTTCTATGAATTTTCAGATTTCTTTCCGTTCTTTTAAAATCCCCACGCGGCGTTGAATGCCGCTGCCTTAATCGCGGGCATTTCGGACATGACCGCGACGGTGGCCGTCACGCAATAGACCGCGCGCGCACCCGCGTCCAGCAGGGTCTCGGCGCATTCGTTGAGCGTGCTGCCCGAAGTGGTCACGTCGTCGCACAGCAGCACCACGCAGTCTTTTACCGCCTCGGGGCGCGCCACGCGGTACACACCGCAGATATTGCTTCGCCGCTCCTGAAAGGAGAGCGTGTGCTGCGGGCGGTTCTTGCGGTATTTCACCAGCACATTGACGTAGTGCGGCACCTCGATCTCCTCCGCTACCGTCTTGGCGAGCAGCGTTGCCTGATTGTAGCCGCGGCGGCGGTAATCCTCCGCGTACATCGGTACGCCGATCACGCAGTCGAAGTCGATGCCGATATCAATGTACTCCGACAGCACGACATTCGCCATCAGTTTGCCGAAATAGGTGCAGGAGGAAGGGGCGTTGTTGAATTTCATGCGGTGAATGCCCCGCTTGGCGGCTTTGGTGTAGACCAGCGGCGAGACGTTGCGCACAAAGGCAAAGTCCCCCCGGTGGCAGCCGCACGAATAGAGCGGTCGTCCGCAGATGCGGCAGATCGGACGGCGGATAAATTCCACGTCCTTCGAGCATTTGCTGCAAATGCGCTCGTTGCGGTTGATGACCGCGCCGCATAACGGACATCTGCGCGGAAAGAGCAGATCGCCCACGTTTTCTTTTAACTCATTGAGCATTCCCATGGCAAAATTTCCTTTCGTTTTTCATTTCACATTCACTATCCACAACTTAAGCACTCCCCCAGTCGCCCGTCAGCAAAGCTGACAGCGACAGGAGGGAGGTGCATGTTTTGCAAGCAAACGGCGGAGGGAGTGAATGTCACTAAGTTGTAGATAGTGATTTCCCATTTCACACTTCACATTTTTTTAATTTACGTTTCTGCGTAAAAATATATCGAGCGCCGAGTAGCGCAACGTTTTCTTTTGATTTCCTGCCATCTGAATGGCGACCTGTCTGTGACCCACCATGATTAAGATGGATTTGGCACGGGTGACGGCGGTATATAACAGATTCCGATAGCAAAGCTGCGGCGCCATCGGGTACATCGGAATGACAACCGCCGGAAATTCATTGCCCTGGCTCTTGTGTACCGTAATGGCGTAGGCATGCTCGAGTTCGTCCGCGTTGTCGATGGAATACAGCGCCACGCGGTCGTCAAACCGCACCTTCAGCAGACCGCGCAGCTTGTCGATTTCCTCCAGCAGCCCTACGTCGCCGTTGTAGATGCCTGTTCCCTCGGTGCCGTCGTCCTTCGTCCACTCGACATTGTAATTGTTCTTGACCTGCATGATTTTGTCCCCCTGCCGGAAGGTCACGCCGCCCACCTTGATTTCGGGTCGCTTCAGGTGCTGGGGATTGAACCGCTGCTGCAGGATTTTGTTCAGCTCCACCGTGCCAAGCTCTCCTTTGCGTCCGGGGCAAAGCACCTGGATATCTTTCAGCGGATTGAAATGGTACGCGTCGGGCAGCCGCTTAAAGCACAGATCGGAAATCATCTGTGCGATTTTTTCTTTTTCCCGCAGCGGCAGAAAGAAGAAGTCGTTGTCGAGAAGATCGAGCTGCGGCTGTTCGCCGCTGACAATGCGGTGGGCGTTCATGATAATGGCGCTCTTCTGCGCCTGACGGAATACCTCCGTCAGCGCCACCACCGGCACACGCCCCGACGCAATCAGATCGCCCAGCACATTGCCGGGACCCACGCTGGGGAGCTGGTCGCTGTCCCCGACCAGCACCAGGCGGCAGCCGAATTTCACCGCCCGCAGCAGGCTTTGAAACAGCAGCACGTCGGTCATGGAAAGCTCGTCCACAATCAGCGCGTCGCAGTCAAGGGGATTCTTGTCGTTGCGGGCAAAGGCCTGCGTGTCGTTTTCGCCCCATTCCACTTCCAACAGGCGGTGAATGGTCTTGGCTTCATGCCCCGTGATTTCGGTGATGCGCTTGGCGGCGCGTCCTGTGGGGGCCGCAATGGCGACCTTGTGTCCGTAGATTTCGAGAAGCTCGATAATGGCGTTGAGGGTGGTGGTTTTGCCGGTACCCGGACCGCCCGTCAGCACGAGCAGGCCTTTGCTCATCGCCGCGTCGATCGCTTCGGTTTGCAGCGCGTCGTAGGTGATGCCGGTCATGCTTTCAATCAAATCCATCTGCCGGGCGTAGTTTTTGATGGGTTCGGCGGGACACATCGCCATGGTGGCAATGCGCCCGGCGCAATACAGCTCCGCTTCATAGAGATCGGGCAGGAATATAAAAATCCTGTCGTCCCACTCGTACTGCATGAAGTCGCTCTCGTCGATGGCGGTTTCGAGCTGCTCCGCGACCGCGTCGCGCGGCAGTTCAAGCAGCCCCGCCGCTGTGTCGATGAGTTTTTCCTTGGGCAGGCAGGTGTGTCCGTTGCCTAAGTTGTGCCGGAGGACATAGTGCAGCCCCGCCGTGATGCGCCGCCCGCTGTCGGGGGCTTTTTCCATCCGCATGGCCATCGCGTCCACCTGCTCAAACCCGATATGCAATCCCTCGGCGCACAGCACATAGGGGTCGTCCTGAATGAGTTCGATACAGCCCACGCCGAAGCGCTTCCAGACGGCAAGCGCCTGATTGGGATTGATGCGGTACTGTCCGAGAAAGGCCATCGCTTCCCGCAGTCCGAAATGGGAGCGGAAATCCTCGGAAATCTGCTCCGCCTTGTTCTGGGAGATGCCTCGTATCTCCGCGAGCCGGAGGGGGTGATGTTCGATGATTTCCAGTGTGCGATCCCCGAAGGCTTCTACGATTTTGGTGGCGGTAGAGGGACCGATGCCTTTGACCGCGCCGGAGGAAAGGTAGCGCAGAATCGCCGTCGCGCCGGAGGGCATACGGCTTTCGCAGCTCTCCGCCGCGAACTGCCGCCCGAATTTCGGATGGGTCGCCCAGTGACCGTACATCTGCACTTCTTCCCCCGCGTTGACGGGAGGCAGCACGCCGACGGCGATGACCAATTCGTCGTCCACGTCGAGTTCTACGACCGTAAAGCCGCTCTGCTCGTTGCGGAAGGTAATTTCCTCCACCGTGCCGCTGATTTTTTCCAGCGCCTTTTCCCGCGCGTTTTGTTTGTCGGACATCGAAATCACCTCCTACCGATATTTTGGAAATAAAAAGATTTCGTACCCTATATTATAAACCATTGCCGCTTAAATGCCAATAGGATTTTTGGAAGATTTTTTAAGCATAAAAACAGCCACCGCCAAATAGTGATGCTCCCCACCCTGCACCTGACATTGTCATAAAACCGCCAACAAAGAAAATACCAATGCCAAGAAATATACCAA
>CACWOA010000285.1 GCA_902762395.1 uncultured Ruminococcus sp. | reverse complement strand
ATCAAGAAGTAAGTTTCTTGCTCTGCATTTTTTATTTTTTAAAAAAAGGGACACTGTTTGTTTCAGGCGGTGTCCCTTTTTGAATTTTTTTGAAATTCCTGAAAAAATATCCCGAATCATCTTCCCATACGATGAAAAAAGTATTATAATAAAAAAGATAACGCATTTCAAAATTCATTGATTACGGAGGTTCGACATGAGCGAGAACAATATTGACAGAACAGAAGAAACCCAGTCCGGCGGCGTCATGGTGGAAGTGTACGAATGGCTGGAGGCGATTGCCTTTGCGCTGGCCATTGTGGTCATTCTCTTTACCTTTGTGTTCCGTGTGGTGAGCGTTTCGGGTCCCTCCATGCAGCCGACGCTTTATACCCAGGACAGAATCGTGCTTAACAGTATTTTCTTCACCCCACAAAACGGCGATATTGTGGTCATCACACAGCCCAATTCCCACGACAACGAACCGCTTATCAAGCGCGTGATTGCGGTAGAGGGGCAGACCATTGCCATTGACGCGGAAAACGACACGGTGACAGTGGACGGCGTGGTACTCAATGAGAAATACATTCTCGAGCAGGATATCCAGCGCCCCGGCGAGTGGGAATATCCGCTGACTGTCCCCAAAGGAAAGGTGTTTGTCATGGGCGACAACCGCAACGATTCCTTTGACAGCCGTGACCCCGGTCTGGGCATGGTGGAGGAAAAATATATCATGGGCAGGGCGATTTTCCGCATCTATCCGTTTGAACGTGTCGGAGGTGTCAGCTGATGGGAGATTTTGACACCGCCAACGCCCAGAATATACAGTGGTACCCCGGTCATATGACCAAGACCCGCCGCCGCATGGAGGAATGTATCAAGCTGGTGGACGGCGTGGTGGAGATCATCGACGCGCGCATTCCCCTGAGCAGCCGCAATCCCGAGATTGACGCCATCACGGCGCACCGTCCGAGAATCGTGCTTCTCAACAAGGCGGATATCGCGGACAGCGCCGCCACCTCCCGCTGGATTGCCTTTTTTACCGCACAGGGGGCGCGGGCGATTGCCTGCGACTGCAAGACGGGCAAGGGACTGCATCACTTTGCGGATGAGGTGCGCAAGCTTCTCGCGGATAAGATAGCCGTCTGGGAGTCCAAAGGCATGGGCGGTCGGAGCATCAAGCTGATGGTAGTGGGCATCCCCAACGTGGGCAAGTCCTCTTTTATCAACCGCATGGCCAAGGGCGGCAAGGCAAAGGTCGCCGACCGACCCGGCGTGACGCGGGGCAACCAGTGGTTCACCATCGACGGCGGCATTGAGCTGCTCGACACGCCGGGCGTGCTGTGGCCGAAGTTTGACGACATGGAGGTAGGGCGCAAGCTCGCTTTCACGGGCGCGGTGAAGGATGCGGTGGTGGATATTGAGACACTGTGCCTCGATTTGTTGGGCTACATGATCCGGCAGTATCCGCAGCGGCTTTGTGAAAGATACAAGCTTGCATCAGTGGAAGGAATGGAACCGCTGACCGTGATGGAGCTGATTGCCAAAAAACGCGGCATGATGATGCGCGGGGGCGATTACGACTACGAGCGCGTTTCCGTCATGATTATGGACGAATACCGCGCCGGCAAGCTGGGAAGAATCACGCTGGACGCGCTTCCCGAATAGAATTATAATAAGTATTAGGCGATTGTAAAAGTAAATGAGAATTTAGTGGGGTGTGGAAAGTGGGGAGTGGAGAGAAAAAGAAAAGCATAGCGCAGCGCCATAATTAGCGAGCGAATGCGAGCGTGGGGTGCAGCCGATGACGACAAGCGTCATCTCTGACTGGTTCCCTGCCGGGTCAAGGGCAGCGCACGTCAGCGAAGCTGACAGGGAGTGGGGCAAAGCCCCACGAGGTCGGCTACGCCGACCGAGCGGAACGAGCTAAGCCCCAAGACGGGGATGGGCGAATACGGAAATAGCTCAATATCACGATTTGCCTTGCTCAAAACGGAGAAAAATGCCCCTTTTCCATTGATCAAACCCCTGTATTATGCGATTTTTCAACTTTTACAATCAGCCAGAATAGAAACATATATGGGAGGCATGAGTCAATGCCGAAAAAAAGCACGCAGCCCAAAGAGCCTGTTGACTGGCTGCAATATGAAAACCAGGCTTATGAGGAAGGATGCCGGATGGTGTGCGGCGTGGATGAAGCAGGGCGCGGTCCTTTGGCGGGACCGGTGTTTGCGGCGGCTGTCGTACTGCGACCGGGGCAGATCATCCAAGGAGCGAACGATTCCAAGAAGCTGAGCGAAAAAAAGCGCGAGGCACTGTTTGATGTCATTTGCGCTGAGGCAGTGGATTACTGCATTGCCTCGGTGGATGAAAAGACCATCGACGAGATCAATATTTTGCAGGCGACCTACCTTGCCATGACCCGCGCGGTGGAAGGTTTAAAGAACCCGCCGGAACTGTGCCTGATCGACGGCAACCGCGTGCCGCCGCAGATCGTGCCGCCCTGCCGCGCTATCGTCAAGGGCGACGCAAAATCCATGAGCATTGCCTGCGCGTCGATTCTCGCCAAGGTCAGCCGTGACCGTTTTTTATATGCGCTTGACAAGCAGTATCCGCAATACCAATTTGCCAGGCATAAGGGCTACGGCACGCAGCTCCACATGGATATGCTGCGGCAATACGGCGCATCACCCGTTCACCGCCGGAGTTTTCTCAAAAAAATCGAGGGAATTCCTCCCTATCAGGGGGATATGGCATGAATATCGGCGCGACCGGCAGAGCGGGGGAGGACGCGGCGCTTGCCCGGTACATCGCGAGGGGCTATACACTGGTGGAGCGCAACTATCAGAAATGGTTTGAGAAGGACATGTCGGCGGACGCACTGCCCAGGTTTGCACTCACTGGCTTCGACCATGCCTGCTTTTTCATAGGAGGATTC
>CACWOA010000284.1 GCA_902762395.1 uncultured Ruminococcus sp. | reverse complement strand
TGTTCAGTTTCGTGGGAGTACACGTCCAGCCGCTTGTCACTTCCGCTGTCGTGTTGTCGGTGTAGGTCACTTTCAGCTTCATCCCCGACGCATTAAAGGTGTCTCCCACCGTGTAGGTCAGTTTGGTCGGCTTTTTCGTAATTGTCACCGATTTGATTTTCTTGCCCACCTTCACATAAAAGCCTGTCGCGCCTGTGCCGTATTTCACGGTGATCTTCTGCTGTCCCGCCGTGTTCAGTTTCGTGGGGGTACACGTCCAGCCGCTTGTCACTTCCGCTGTCGTGTTGTCGGTGTAGGTCACTTTCAGCTTCATCCCCGACGCATTAAAGGTGTCTCCCACCGTGTAAGTCAGTTTGGTCGGCTTTTTCGTAATTGTCACCGATTTGATTTTCTTGCCCACCTTCACATTAAACGCTGTCGCCGTGCCGCCGTATTTCACCGTTATCCATGTATTTCCCGCGGCAGTCAGTTTTGTGGGACTGCATGTGAACCCGCTGCTGATTTCCTTTGACGTTCCGTCGGAACAGGTCACTTTCAGCTTCATTCCCGCCGTGTTCAGCGTGTCCCCCACCGTGTAAACCGTCTTGGTGGGCTTCTGACTGACAAGAATTTTGCTTACGCTCGTGCCTGTCGACACGGTCATCTGCACCCCGCACATAAACAGGAGCAATGCCAGCAGTACCGTCAGCCATCTTTTTTTCATTATCAATCCATCCTTTCCGGGTATCGTTATCCATCGACTATGATTTCATTATAGCATACGCCATATAGTCTGTCAACACATAATGTATAATATTCGCTCACTATCCATCTGATTTTTAGGCAAATTCCTGCAACGGGTTTCCGTCGCAAGGAGGCATCCGATAAGGAAAAACACGCTTGAATGACCCGTGACAGACTTCGCTGAAAAAAATTGAAAAAAAACTGAAAAAAACACTTGACAAATCGGATTGGCTGTGATATTATATTGAAGTCGTCAGGGACAACCTGAAGCGACAAAACAAAATAGTCAGTGTTGATGACGGTGAGGGTCCACCCGTTCCCATTCCGAACACGGAAGTTAAGCTCACTCGTGCCGACGATACTAGATTGGTGACGATCCGGGAAAATAGGTAGACGCTGACATTGTAAGCCAGCCTTGCTCAATAGAGCGGTTGGCTTTTTCTTTTTGCCTGAGAAAAAGCGGGGAAGCCCTGTGGTGGGAGCTTTCCCGCTTTTTGGCTGTTTATTTGGTCAAATGCTGTACCCATGCGACAATCCCGCTGTCTTCGTCCTGTGCCGACAAAGCCTGACTCAGTTCCCGCATCTGCGCGATCTGACTTGCCATCGGGCGGACATAAAAGAAATGTTGATAGCCATTTAAAACGGAAAGAATTTCTCTTTCGGTCAGCGTCAGCACTTTCTCATGGCGCGTGTGCAGTCGAACGCGCAGCAGCCAGATGACACGCGGCCACTTCATCGCGCCGCACAGCAGCCGCGTGATGCGGTACTGCTTCTTTTCGTCGGACACGGCACAGGCGATTTCACACACTCGTTCAAAATCCAGCCCGTCGTACCGCGCGAGCACTCTGGCGGTCGTCTTGACAATGGCGGCATCCTCCGACAGCAGCAGTTCCGTCACCGCCCCGCCGTATCCGTCAGGATGCAGCCGCATGAGCGCCGCCGCTGCCGCCTGCACCTCGCCCGAAATGCGGCTTTGCAGATACGGCTCGATCAGGGAACAGTCCGCCATGCCGCCCGTCTCCCCTATGCCCGCGATAGCGACGCGGGGGTTTTCTTGCAGGGCGTTTATATACACGCCGCGCAGATCAAAATCAGGTCTGACTTCCCGCAGGATGTCCTGCGCCGTCGTGCGGACGAGGGAATTTTTATCCAAAAGCCTGTCCCGCGCGTAATCCGCTGCGTGCAGCCTGTCCCTCTCATAAAAACCCCGCAGCGCGTGCGCGCGGTTTTTGGGGAACGGGTCACGCAAAAATGGGTTTGCCATCTCCCAAACCTGTGCAGACTGGGCGCTGTTCATCATATAGTCCCCTATCTCGCGGCGCAAAAAGGGGTCTTTTTCATTGTCATAGTAGCACCGCAGCAGCCCCGCGTCCGTCGGCTGCATTTTCATAATCATGTAAAGACACTGCTTGCGCGCCGGAAGGGTTCCCTCCGTGAAGCCGCGTCGCAGGGACGCTTCGCCGTCATCCGTGCGGAGCTTCTGCATGAGAAACGGCTCCACCGCCTGATAGCTGCCCCGCTCACTCCGGCGCAGTTTTGTCAGAAAGGGGTACGCCGCGAGCAGTTCCCCGTCGTCACACAGGGGCAGTTTCCGGCAGAAGACCGCCTGCGCTTCGCGGCGCACAGGTTCTGCCCAATCGGCTAAACGCAGCGCGATATAGGGCAGGGTGCCTTGCCGGGAGGCGAGCCCTCTGACCGCCCGCTCACGAAGAAAGCCGTTTGGGTGGAAACTCGCGAAAATCACCACGGCGCTCTTTTCTTCCTCGGTCATATCCGAAGTGAAAAAGCTGTCGATGGGCAATTCTTTCCAGTTGAAAGACCAGTCGATGGAGGTGCGGTCGCGCATTTCCCGATCCAGTCGGCAAACCTTGTCGAAATCCGCGTCACGCAGCACTTCCGCCAGATACCCGGCGGCGCGTCGTTTGGCCGCGTCGGACTGCTCCGCGAACACGCAGAATATCCGCCCGCTGTCCGGCGTGTCATCAATCGGCTGCCCACGGCCCGGCGAGGACACTGTATTTCCCGCAGATACCTTGCCGTTCCGCAGCATTTTATCCAGCCTGTCCGAAAAGTGGTTAGTGGTCAGTGGTTAGCCGATAGCTGTTAGCCGTTAGCCGTTAATGGCTAACATTTCAAATTACGCATTACGAATTACGAATTACGCATTACGCATTACGCATTACGAATTACGCATTACGCATTACGCATTACGCATTACGCATTACGCATTATCCATTACGCATTGAATCAGTTTTCATCAATGTACCGCTTCCAGCAGAAAATCGCCGCCACCCATACAACGACGGAAATCAGCACTACGATCGCTGCCGATACCCATGCGTTGGCAATGAGATGGAAGTCGCTGAGGATGGTGGGCAGTCCGATCAGCAGGCGCATCCCATAGGCTATGCCGAGAATCGGCAGCTTACGGGACTTTTTGACAGCCAGCCATACCACAAGCAGCAGCGCGGCATATACCACGATCACCCACAGCCTGTCCAGACAAAGCGACAGAAAATAGGCGGCGGGGCGGGAACAAAGCTCCTGCATCTCCCCGTAAATGCGGTCGGTGACGAGATTGGAGGTGCTGACCAGATTGCTGTAGCTGACGTAATCCGATTCGCTTACCACCACATAGCTGCCGCCGTGGGAACGGATGTTCCAGAGCGTGACAAAATACATCAGCGCGACAAATCCGGTCGTAAACATATTTTGCAGCCCGGAATATCCCACCGAATAGGTCAGCGCATCGCCCGTGCTGTCCAGAACGTCCTTGCCGAACCGCTTCATGACAAAGTAGTTGACCGCCATGAAGATGGCGGGCGAGACAAGCAGCGAATAAGCAAGATAGACCGGTACATTTTGTGTCATGTCGATCACGGCGCGGATGCTGGCGAGCAGCAGTACCTCCACCACAAAGCCGCCGAAAAAGTACGCGCCGGCCCCGACGGCGCATGTCTTGATTTTGCCGTCCGCTAACCTGAACAGCACGCCGAACAATCCCAGCGGCAGCACAAAACACACGCCGAGAAGCAGCAGCAGAGCCGCCAGTGCGCTCCAAGAAACCTGTAACATAGTGAAAGATCCTCCTAAATAGATAGTATCTGTTTCCGAAAAACGGAAAAATAAAAAACAAATTGAGAAATAATTAAAAAATATACAAAACCCATATTGTAATTTCCGTTAAATGTAGTAAAATAGAATTATTGCGATTACTACAAATACTTAGAACGGAGGTTATGTTTTGCTTGGCAATATTATCAATGTGAAAATTAATTTTGACAAGTCATACACCGGTCGCTACGACGGCAGACAATATGTCGTGCATACCGGCATCGCTACCGACGACGGTCCGTCATCCGACGCGCACACCCTGCGCAACATTCTGGTTTTCAGTCCCGACACGCCCCTCACGCGCCCCGTCGTTCGGGTCAAGGTGATGGCTGTCACCGAGCTGCATGGAAAAATCCATTACATATGCTGCGGTGAAAACACGATTCTCTATGCCCCTGTCATCCGCGAGGTGCTGAGCGGCTCGCTCGATCTTTCTTCGGCGCGTATCACCTGCCTGTATGAAAAATCCTGCGGCGCGGTCATCTATCGCCGTCACAGCGGCAATGTAGAGTATCTCCTCATCAAAAACCGCAAGGGCAACAACTGGGGCTTCCCCAAGGGGCATATGGAAGTGCATGAGAGCGAACGCCAGACCGCCCTGCGTGAGGTGAAGGAGGAAACCGGACTCAGCGTTCATCTCAAAGACGGCTTCCGCACCATCAGCGAATACCACCCAAAGGGCAAGATTACCAAACAGGTTATCTTCTTTTTGGCGGAAATGCCTGAGGAAGATGTGGTCATCCAGCCATCCGAAATCGAACGGTTCATTTGGGCGGACTACAGCCTTGCCGTGAAAACCTTCCGGTTTAACAACGACAAAAAAGTGCTTTCACAGGCAAAGAACTGGATCTCCGATCATTTGTTCTGACAACAAAAGATCTCCGATCATTTGTTTTAACAACAAAAGATCACCGATCATCTCTTTTAAAAACCCAGCGTAATACAATTATATATGCGCAAAGCCGCACTG
>CACWOA010000283.1 GCA_902762395.1 uncultured Ruminococcus sp. | reverse complement strand
TCCTTGCCGCTGACCGAATTGATCAGCGGCTTGCCGTTGTAGCAGCGCATGGCGCGTTCCATCGCTTCCACGTTGGAGGTGTCAATCTGTAGAGGCAGGTCAAGCACGGATTGCAGCTTTTTGACCGTCTTTTCGAGCATGGCGGGTTCGTCGATCCCCGGCATGCCTACATTCACGTCCAGAATCTGCGCCCCCGCGTCCTCCTGGGCGATACCTTCTCCGAGAATATAGGATATATCGTCATTTTTGAGGGCTTCCTTAAAGCGCTTCTTGCCCGTAGGGTTGATCCTCTCCCCCACAATCAGCGGTTCGCTGCCGATTCTGACCGCGTGCGTATAGGAGGAAATCATGGGTATGCCCTTGTTGTGCGGCGTGACAGGAACCACGTCGCGGCAGAGGGCGATCATCTCACGGATATGGTCGGGCGTGGTGCCGCAGCAGCCGCCCATCACGCACAGTCCCAGATTGGCGGCCTTGCGCATGGATTTGGCGTAATCCGTGGGGCTGACATCATAGTACGTTTCGCCGTCCTTCTGCTTGGGCAGTCCCGCGTTGGGATTGAAAATCAGCGGCAGCGAAGACAGTTCCGACATCTCGCGGATGACGGGGTACAGTTCATCAGGTCCCAGACCGCAGTTCATGCCGAACGCGTCCACCCGCAATCCTTCGAGCAGCGCGACCACCGCCGCCACGTCCGCCCCCGTAAAGAGCTTTCCCCGCTCGTCAAAGGCACAGGTCACAAAAACAGGCAGCGATGTGTTTTCCTTGGCGGCAAGGACAGCGGCCTTCACCTCATAAACCGCGCCCATCGTTTCAATCAGGATCAGATCGGCGCCCGCTTTTTCGCCGCAGACCGCCATTTCCCTGAAGAGGGCATACGCCTCATCAAAGGACAAATCTCCCATCGGCTCGATCAGCCGCCCTATGGGTCCCATATCCATGGCGATGTAACGGTCGGATGGGTCGCCGCATTGTTCCCGCGCCGCTTTGGCACAGTTGACGGCGGCGGTCACGACATCCTCCACCGAATGTCCGGCAGCGTTCATCTTGTCCGCGTTCGCGCCAAAGGTGTTGGTCGTGGCGATATGGCAGCCCGCTTCATAATAGGTTCTGTGTATCGAGGTAATCAGGTCGGGACGGGTCAGATTGAGCAGCTCCGGCAGTTCCCCCGCCTTCAGTCCCGCGCTTTGCAGCATGGTTCCCATGCCGCCGTCGAAAAAGAGAAGCTGCTTGCCCAGTTTTTCTGTTATATTATTCATGTGAATCACACCTTGTCTGTTTAAAAAGATCATACGCGTCGGAATTCGCAGCCGACATTGGGACAGTTCGCGCACTTTCCGCCGGCGCAGCTTCCCGTTGCGCCGTTCTGCTTGTCCCGTGTCAGACCGATGACCGCTGAAACCGATTTCATCGGTATCATCTGCCCTCCGCTGCTGACCGTAATCCCTGTGTATTTATAGGCGTTGAGATGCGTCATTAAATCAATCTGGCAGGACAGGGGAAAATCGCCGTAGCCGGGACTGAACCGCGGCTTGCAGTAATAGCCCGCGCGGCGATATTCTTCCTCCTGCGCGACGCAAGCCTCGTCGCAGTAGTATTCGATAAGCGTTGCCGCTGCCGCCTGCATCATGACGGCCTGGCTCATTCTGACCGCCGAACTTCGGGCAATCAGCCTGTCAACGCTGCTTCCCAGTGTCGCCGCAAAGAGAAGCACGCGGTCACAGCCCCGCAGGTGTGCCGACAGCGACTTGCTGTTCCAGACCATGCCGTCTATCTCACAAACGCCCGCCTGCGGCATTTGCAGCCTGCATTCGCGGAAAATCCGCTTGGGCGCGGCGGCTTGTCCCACCGCGTCCACCGCCTCCGCCGCGCTTTGCCGCAATTCCTCGCCGCACGCCGCTTCTTCCCGGATGCCCGCGTACCGCAGCACCTCCGGCAAAGGCACACCGCTGTACCACTCGTGGGGATTTATTTCATGCATATTCTGTCAGCGCCCACGATGCAGGAAAGATTGGATAAAATGCTCGCCGCCACATCCGGCTTGTTCATGGTGTAGAGATGTATGCCTTTCACCCCGTTGGCGATCAGGTCGATGATCTGCTCGGTCGCGTAGGCAATGCCCGCCTGCTTCATCGCTTCGGGGTTGTCCCCGAATTTGTCGGCAATACGGCGGAACCGCGTGGGCAGCGTCGCGCCGGACAGTTTGCAGCTCCGCACGATCTGCGCGGAATTGGTCATCGGCATGATACCCGCTAAAATCGGCAGGTCAATCCCTTTTTTGAGCGCACGGAACATAAAGCTGTAGAACGCCGTGTTGTCAAAAAACATCTGTGTCGTCAAAAAGTCCACGCCGCAGTCAATCTTGGCTTTCAGATGGATAAGATCCTGCTCCATGCTGTCGCACTCCACATGTCCCTCGGGATAGCAGGCCGCGCCGATGCAGAAATCCCCGTGCCGCTTGATTTCGGTAATAAGGTCGGAGGCATAGGTAAAATCGCGGGGCTTGTCCCGGTTTTCCTCCAGAATATCGCCGCGCAGCGCCAGCACGTTTTCAATGCCGTATTCCTTTAATTTTTCGATGGCCGCCTGCACCTCCTGCCGATTGGAAGAAGCGCAGGTCAGATGCGCCAGCGCGGTGCTGCCGAGTTGGTTGATGTACTGCGCCATTTCCACCGTCTGCTGGGAGGTGCCCCCGCCCGCGCCGTAGGTGACGCTGACAAAATCGGGGTTCAGACCGCAGATTTCCTTGGCCACCGCCTTGGTCTTGTCTATGTTCATATAGCTTTTCGGCGGAAAGATTTCGCACGAAAAAATTGCCTGATTGGCTGTGATAATCTCTTTGATTTTCAATGAAAGAACCTCTTTTTTTAAATTCTTAGTGTATCTTTTGTATTTCCTGCATCAGACGGGCAATCGGCAGACCCATGACATTGTAGTAATC
>CACWOA010000282.1 GCA_902762395.1 uncultured Ruminococcus sp. | reverse complement strand
GTGGCGTGGAGCTGTAGCAGTGCGGCAACCTTGACGTAAGGGAATTTATCAAAGATATGCCCCGCGTGATGGCGGCGGCCGATCTGGTCATTTGCCGTTCCGGCGCGATGACGCTGACGGAGATTCAGGCGCAGGGCAAGGCGGCGATTCTCATTCCGTCTCCCAACGTCGCGGAGAACCATCAGTATTATAACGCAATGGCACTGGTGGATCGCGGCGCGGCGGATATTATTGTGGAGAGCGACATCACCCCCGGATTGCTCACGGAAAAGGCGGACGCGCTGGCGGGGAATGCCGCGAAACTCAGGGAAATGTCAGCCAACGCGCGCAAGATGGCGATATTGGATTCGCGTGAGAGAATTTATCGCATTGTCAAAAAGGTCTTGCAAAAGCACGGCCGGTTGTGATATACTAAGGCACTGTTCAAAAATAATCTGAACAATCTGACTTGTCTTTTTCGGCGCTGACTTCGTTGTCATAGCCGAAAAATCCTGCGTCATCTTTGTCCATCTTATTTCCTCACAGTGCCTTATCATACGGCTTTCAGTAAGCGTATAGCAGAAAACAAACCATTCAGTGAAATGACGACAGGAGTTGTGATAGAATTGGGCAGCAAAAAGAAAAAGGGAAATTCGTCAGATCGCGGCAGCCGAAACACAACTGCCCGTGGAACCAAACCCGATATGTCAAAATATGCGGGCGCTACCAGCAATAAATCCAAGCGCAATTACGGGGAGCTGAGGCTGGCGCGTCCTGATCATCGGAAGGAATACGCCTCGGAAAATGCCCCCGTCAGGGAGGGCAGCGAAGAGCGCGCGCCGCGCGGCGGAGCCTCCGCTGCCTCCGCAGGCGCGTCTTCCCGTGCTGCCGGGACAGGCAAACCCGCCGCCCGGACAACCGCGAAAAAGACGGGTGCAAAGAAGAATACGACAAGTCCCGTCTCCGAAAGGAAAAAGGAAAGACAGGCGCAAAACGCGCCTGTGCCGCAGGAACCCGGGACGTCCGTCAGGCAGTCTCCCAAAAAGAAAAAGAAGAAGCCCGCGCCCGCCGTCTCTCCCGCCAAGCCGAAGACGCGGGCTGCGTCTTCGACCGGATCCGTCCCCCCGACCGCTGCCAATCCTCCGGCGCCGGATTACGAACAGGACGAATACAGCAAGGCGCTTTTCGGGTCGGATTTCTACAGTTCCGTCTACAATCTTTACGATATGAAGCATCCCGAAAAATCCGAAGGGAGCAGGACGGTTCCCGTACACACCGGGGGGACGACGAGGAAAAAGCGTTCTTCTCAGGGCAAATCGGGGAGAAAGCTGTCCCCCGGAAGGGGTTCCGACAAAAAATCCTCCGCACAGTCGGTGGCGGCTTACGCGGTCAAAAACCGCGGTACGGCAGCCAAAAAGCCTCATGCACAGGTTATGAAGAACGGCAAGGCGAGAGGTGTGGTCACATCGAGGGTGGCGCATCGCAAGTTACACCGCAGAAACCGCAGAACCTCCATGCTCTTTAATGCGCTGGCTGTCATGACGGTCATCGTATTTCTGGCGGCGGTTTACGTCACGGTATTCTTCCATGTCAAGGAAATTGTGGTTAAAGGCGAAAGCCCCTACGCTGCCTCCCATATTTCCGACGTCTGCGTGTTTGCCAAGGGCGATAATATTCTGTTTATCGACGCGCCGACGAGTGAAAAGGCGATTGTTTCTCAGTTGCCCTATATTGAAAACTGCACTATCAAGCGTCGTCTCCCCGCTACGGTAGAGATCAATGTTACCCATGCCAATGTGGTAGGCGTGGCGGACGCAGGGTACCGGCAATGGGGAGTGGTGAGCGGCAGCGGAAAAATCCTTGAAACCATCACCAATCTGATGCAGGTCAGCGACAGCGATCTTGCCCCCACGTTGTCTTATGCGCCGGAATATGAAACGATCAGGGATGTGGCGGCGGCGCGGAATATACCCGTACTCGAGGGACTGAGCGTGCGGGATCACACGGTCGGAGGCTATCTGCAGGGGGAAGACGCTTCTCATGTGGAAGGATTTGCCCAGATCATCCAGCAGGCCGAGGCGGTCGGACTCCACCTGGGTGTGCTGCGCTACGGAGCGCATGGCTATGAGGCGGAATACGAAGGCCGCGTCAATATTGTGGTGGGAGATTATACGGATGTTTCGGTGGTCAAGCGTCGGCTGGAAATTGCCAATTACATTATCAACGTGAGCGGCGATGTGACGGAACACGACAGGGGAGAGATCACCTTCCTCAAAAACGAAGCGTTCTTCAATCCTTCTTACGAAATGGCGGAAGATCCCGCTGTCCAGAAGGACAGTTCTTCCCACGCCGATCAAAAGACGGACGACACAGCGACTCCGGAACACGGTTCCCCCGAACAGGGAAGCCTGTTCCAAGGCGAAACGGACAGCCGGCTTCTTTTGGAAGGAGCCGACGCACTGCTGCGGGGAGGACTGGCGGTTTTGCCGGAGGGGGACAAGCCTGTCGTCAGTCCGTCGGAACTATCTGACTGAGCTTTGACCGTCGGCAGAACGCCGACATTCAAAAGGCTGATCGCCGGAAAAGGCGAAAATGCCCGAAAACACGCCCTTTTCCGAATGACCGACAGTGACGATTGGCCAAAGTGCATAGATATAAACCACCGTCACTTGTTAAACCTGCATATGAATGTGGAAAAGTCCGGAGAAAAAATTTATCCTCGTTTTTTGACTTTTTAAAAAAAATTAAAAAATATGGGTTGCAATTTCGTCGTAAAAGAGGTATATTATTTATCAGGACAAAGTTGAAAATGAAGGAAGTGAGTGAAAGCGGTGCTTTCACTTGTCAATCCGATGTAGGAGGAACATACAAATGGCATTTGAATTCGACCAGGATTACGAAAACAACGTGGTTCAGATCAAAGTGATCGGCGCGGGCGGCGGCGGCGGAAACGCTGTCAACCG
>CACWOA010000281.1 GCA_902762395.1 uncultured Ruminococcus sp. | reverse complement strand
CGTCAAGCACCCTCTGGACGGCGGCAAGCGTTTCGTTGGTATCGGTGTACTGGTTGCGCAGCAGCCACTCGCAGACCTTTGCCCGTTCGCCGGGAGGGAATCTGCTCAATATGTCCGCTCAGTGTTTCGCCGAGAGTGACGCTGGAACAACTGGAGGAATACTTCAACAGCGAAAACCGGATTCACCTGGCGGCTCAGTTTGTCCTTGCGTCGATTCCTAACCTCCGGCTGGTCATCCGCTATTACAACAAGATGTATCCGGAGACGCTTTACGACAGTATGCTGAGAAAAATAGACCGTGTCGCAAAGAAGATCATAAATACCCGCGATTATGACGAACTGCTTCTATTGGAAGCACAGGCGAGACAGTTCTATTATCGGTGTTTCGACAGTTTTATTCGGGTGGAAGGATTTGTGTTTGAAAAACGCAGCCGCCGTCCTCCGCTCAACGAGGTCAATGCCATGCTCAGTTTCGGCAATACGCTGCTCTACAGTCTGCTGGCAAACGAAATCAACAAAACGCCCCTCGATGTAAGAATCGGGTTCCTTCACGCCACCAACCGCCGCGAGCAGTCGCTCAACCTCGACCTTGCCGAGATATTCAAGCCGCTGCTGGTTGATCGGGTGGTCTTTTCGCTGATCAACCGACGCGCCATCAAACCGGACGATTTTTACTACGACGGCAAAGGCATTTACCTCAACGCGAAGGGAAAGCAGCTTTTCCTCAATGCGTTTTACGAAAAGCTTGACACCGGCGTAACCGTAAAAGGCAAAAGCGTGAAATACAAAAGCATTATAAAAGAGGAAATACAGAAGCTGGTCAGGCATTTCAGGCAAGGAGAAAGATACAAGCCCTTCAAGCAAATCAGATGACAGGAGGTTTTTTGGGCGAATGTATGTGATATTGGCGTATGACATAGGCGGCAAGCGGATAAGAAACGTAATGAAAACCGTCAAAAAATACCTCACCGCCCGTCAGAAATCGGTGTATTAAGGAAATCTGACGCCGTCTGCACTCAACCGTCTCCAACGTGAACTGCTGCCGCTGATCGAACCGGAACATGATTCGGTCGTGATCTACCGATATGACCGCTTTACCGGATTGCACATTGATGAACTTGGACTGATACGTCGCAGGAACGACAAGTTTTTATAATTTTTTTAAGATATATTCAATGCTTTTTAGTTAAGGTGTTATTTTTCACAAACATGACGGGATAATCGTTCTGTTTTTTTCTGATTATTGAATGATTAACTCATTATATCGCTGCCTGTTCATGAATTATTCACTTGACTTTACTATAAGTTGGGGTTATAATGTCGATGGAACACAATTTGTTGTCCTTGCATTATCCTTATTAAGGGATTGAAACTATTTGGCAATGAACTTTTCTGCACGGGCATCGGCTTGCATTATCCTTATTAAGGGTTTGAAAAACATCATAAAACGCCCCTGTTCATTCTCTGACTTTCTGAATGAACAGGGGCGTTTGCTTTTTCATTTTTCCGTTACTCGCTTACAAGCACATATTTCTCATATTCCTTTTCGTCTTTGCCGCACAAGCACATATTTCTCATATTCCTTTTCGTCTTTGCCGCGGTATCTGACTTTTATCATTTTGCCTATGGCACCGTCGGGATTATTTTTTACTTCCTTAGAAAAATATTTGATGTGAATTCTGCTGCTTTTACCGTACACCTTGAAATAAATAAACATCGGCTTTCCGTTATCAAAGGTTTTATAGTGTGTGATTTTCGCGTCCACTTCCTCGTTCAACGCAAGCTGTTTCGGCGCGTTTCCGCGGGTATTGCCGTTATTCCCGCGGTTGCCGCCCGAGCGGTCGGCAGCGTGCGGCTGTCCGCCTGGCGGATACAGATGCGGCAGCAGCAGCTCGCCTGCGGGCACCTCTTCATGATTCACAACCAGCGGATGAAGAACGTGTTTGAATACGCCGCCTCTGCTGTTGAGAGCGCCGTGACTCAGTCCGAACCATTGCAGCGTATTGTTGTCGGTCTTGGGATTTCCTCCCACAGTGCCAATCGGGTAGGCCACACTGCTTTCTTCGTCAAGCCCCGCAGCATAATTGAAATCGGTCATGGTCATCAGCGCGGTAAATGTATCGGTTCCGGCAATCGGCAGAGTGAATCCGTCGAAATAGCCGCGCTCCACTTTTTCGGATGTAATGCCGTAGCTCGTTCCGTCGCAGGTTCTTTCCTCGATCTCATTCACTGTCAGTTTGACGCTGCCCAGCCCCAGCGGTCTGCCGTGACCCAGCTTGTGATAATGCGTGCCTTCCCCGTCCGTTTCTCCCAGCGTCAGCGCCCAGACCAGCGTTTTCAGTTCGCTGGCGGTGATGCCGTCAAAATAAACGGAAAAATCAAACCTTCCCTTTGTCGCGAGCTGCATGGAGGCGTTTCTTTTGTTTTCCTTGTCTTTTGTGCAGAACACGGCTTTTCTCGGGTCGTCGTCGGGTTTCAGTTCCGCCTTGGGATTGTGAAAATACATCTTTCTGCCCCTCAGTGTGACGCCGCTGCTGTCATAGCCCCACTTGGGCTGGTCGGTATATCCGGTGAGACTGTTTCTCACGGAGTAAAATTCCATTGACGTCAGCTTGGGCGAGGACAGTTCCCTGAGCGTCGGCACATCTTCCGTCCGCGTATTGCCGTCCATCTTTGCCGGAAAGAGCGACACGCCGTTGCCCACCGCATCGGAGAAACGCAGTCTGGAGCATTTGGCTATGTTTTGGGAAGTGGTTTGATTGCCGCTGTTTGTCAGGACGGTGCCGAAAAGGCTGCACGCCGGACAAAGCTGCCTGATATCCGTACAGGGGGAATGTCCCGGATTGCCGTTCTTTTTTCCCAGAAGGATATCCACGGTGTTGGAATAGATGCTGCGAGAAATCTGAGCCGGCGCAAGCCTCAGCCCCCCGACAGCGCCGGTTCTGGCTTCATCATCATAGAATACAGGATACAGGTTCCCGTCCTTCTTCGGCTTGACGGCGTTGAATTGCGCTTTTCCGCCCTCGTTGTACTGGATATACAGATCGAGGATGTCGGTCACCATTGCCACCTGCCGCTCCGAAACGATGACCGGCGCTTTTTCGGAAGGAATAAAGACAGACGCGCTGATGAATTTTTCATCATAACGCTTGTCCAGTTCACGGCTGCCAAAGAGCTTCTGCATCTCCCTGTATGAATACTGCGGTTCCCATTTCTTTTCCAGATTCACACGTTTGGTGTTAAACAGCACCTTGTTGCGCTTTCTGGTGTAGTCGTCATAATCGCTTTTCTTGCAGATGATGATCGGATCGTCATTTGCATCTTCCGCCTGCTCTTCGGGATAAACCTCACAGATATGCAGCTTGTTATTTTCAATGTACTTTTCAAAATCATCGTAACATGACGAGCGTTTAATGGCTTCGTTGACGGTTTTCTTCATATCTCCCCACGTTTTATTCACAGAGGGAAACAGCGTCCATTCACGGACAACATATTTCGTGTTTTGCGCGTCCAGTCTGTCCTTTGCGGCGTTCAGTGTCGTCTGGGTAAAATAGGAACGGCGGTCGGCGCTGTAAAGCTGCCACTGGCATTTCTCCGCATCTCAGCGAAGCAGCCCCGCCTTTCTCAGCGCAGTGCTGTCCCGCCTTGTCAGCGTGTTGCAGTTGATGACGGAAAAACAACTGTTGGTGACAGTCTCATAGACATTCCTTATCATGCCGCGAATCTTGCTGCCAGGAATGACGGGAACGCCGCCCGCGGTCATAAAGGGGTAGATGAAATGATCGTTGCAGGTCTTTGACCTGAACCGCGCTCCCGCGTCGGGAATGGCCAAGGGCGTTTTGACGGAGAGGGAACATCTGATTTCACCCGTGAGCTTTTTTTCCGATACAATGTTATTCCCGCGTGAAACCTCACGGTCATGGTCATACGGAATGAAATTATACGGGTTGATGTAAAAGTCACTCATTGTGTCTGCTCTCCTTCCGCAAGGAATTTTACAAAACGGTAGTCACACACCTGCGCTATGCTTTCCGCGTTGTCGTAGGTGATGTAATTGCAAAGCTGCACCCGGTCGGCGTTGGCTGCGGGAAGATGATAGACGCCGCCCATCATGGTCTGGTATTCATACATACCGCTGTTTTCTTTCCGGTGGGGATTATATGTCCTGTCCGTGTCTATGTCGAGATAATGCGTTTCGAGCATGTGGGTTTCGTCATCCATCGGCATCCCGCCGTCATCAATGAAACGGCAGACAAAGGGCGCATCCGTGAGCGAACGGCAGGCGTAAAATTCGCTTGTTTCATTGAACGCGCGCAGTTCCAGCAGCTTTTCCGTCTCTTCCGGACGGATTGCGCTCACGCAGTCGGCTCTGTCGGTAAAGTAAGCTACCAGCGTTCTGCCATTGGCAAGTTCCGGCAGTATTTCACACAGTTCGCTCTCGGTGATCTTCTTTCCGGTAAAACTGTTCAGAATCTCATTCGGCATGGTTCTCTTCCCCTCCTTTTTCA
>CACWOA010000280.1 GCA_902762395.1 uncultured Ruminococcus sp. | reverse complement strand
CTTTATCAAATGCTGAGCGACGCTTCGCCGGGGCGTGCGGCGGCACATATCGCCCGGGAATTCTGCGGCAACGCCGATGCGGTGACTTCGCTGGGCAGTATGGCGGAAAGCCGCCGTATGCCCCACGCATTTATCATCGAAGGCGCGGACGGTCTGGGAAAATCCACCTTTGCGCGGCTGATTGCGCGGGCGGCGATGTGTACCTGTGAGGAACCGATGGCGGGGACGTGTCCCCATTGCCGCAAGGTTCGGGAGAATATTCACCCCGATCTGCTGTTTGTCACAGGCAGCGGCAAGATCAACGCGATTTCCATCGACGCGGTGCGCGATATGCGCAAAGAGGCGATGATTGCCCCCAACGAAGCCGAAAAACGGGTGTTTGTGCTGGAGGACTGCGACAATATGCTGCCTGCGGCGCAGAACGCGTTTCTGAAAATCTTTGAGGAATCGCCGCCGCACGCGGTGTTTGTCATGACCTGCCGCTCCGCCATGAATCTTCTCACCACCATCCGCTCGCGCGGCAGAATCGTCACGCTGCGTCCTGTAGGGACGGAGGAAGGCGTGCGCTTTTTGCTGGGGCGGGTCAAGGGGCTCGACGAGAGACGGGCGCGTGAGGTCTGCGTAAGCAGCGGCGGCAATATAGGAGAAGCGCTGCGTGTGCTGGGCGGCGACGGCAGTGAAATGCGGGACAGAGCGGACGCCCTCACGCGGGGAATTCTCGCGGCAATGTGCGGCGGAAGCGAGCTGGAGCTGGCGGTCAGTTGCGCGGCGATCGGCAGGGATCGCGCACTGGGCGGCGCTGTCTGCCGTATGCTCTTACAGCAGCTCAGAGCCGCGCTGATGGTATCCGTCGGCGCACAGGAAACGCTCGACGCTCCTTCGCAGGAAGTGCTGCGGCTGGGCGCGACGGTTTCGCCCGATGCGTTGATGGGGTGCATTGATCAGATCAATCGGCTGAGCGATATGCTCAAAATCAATATCAGTATGCCGCTTTTCAATACAAGGCTGGCGATACTTTTACAACGGAGGCAGTATGGCTGAAATAATTGGAGTGAGATTTAAAAAGGGCGGCAAGATCTATTATTTCCGCCCCAATGACGAAGACTTAGAGGTCGGCTGTTATGTGGTCGTAGAAACCGTGCGCGGCACGGAATGCGGCGAGGTGGTCATGGACCGCCGCGAAATCAGCGACGCGGGGCTTAACCGTGAAATCAAGACCATCATCCGCAAGGCGACGCAGGCCGATCTTGACCGCATGGCGGAAAACAGGAAAAAGGCCAGGCGCGCCTTTGACATCTGCAACCAGAAGATCAAGGCACACGGTCTGGAGATGAACCTTCTCGAGGTGGAATACACCTTTGACAACAGCAAGATTATTTTTAACTTTTCCGCTGACGGACGCGTGGATTTTCGCGAATTGGTCAAGGATCTGGCAAGCGTCTTCCGCGCAAGAATCGAGCTGCGTCAGATCGGCGTGCGCGACGAGGCGAAAATGCTGGGCGGTCTGGGCGTGTGCGGCAGACCCTTCTGCTGCAAGCAGTTCATGGGCGATTTTCAGTCGGTGTCCATCAAAATGGCGAAGGAACAGGGACTTTCGCTCAATCCCGTCAAGATTTCCGGCACCTGCGGACGGCTGATGTGCTGCCTCAAACATGAACAGGACACCTATGAGGCACTGATGAACGTGATGCCGCCCATCGGCGCCGTTGTCACTACGCCGGAAGGCGAAGGTCAGGTGGTAGACCGTGAACTGGTCGCGGGCAGAGTCAAGGTGCGCATCAACGGCAGCGGCGACGCGCCGCCCAAATCTTTCCGGCTGACCGAGCTGAAAAACTGGAGCGGGGCGCAGGGCAGCATTTCCACGGAAGAACTGACCGATTTGTTTGGCGGTTCCGCCAAGAAACCCAGCAATGCGGATGAATGGTATTTTGAGGAGGAACCCGAAATACCCGATACTTCCGCCAAAGCGGAGCCGGAGACATCCGTCCGCAAACCCAGGGGCGGCAAGAGCTCCCGACGTGACAGCGAACCGCGCGACGGCGGTTCGGGCGGACAGCGGCGCGGAGGACAGGGCGGTCGCAAATCCAACAGCCGCAAGGATGCCATCCGGGTCAATCGGAACGAACGCCTCGAAAACCCCTATGAGGAAGAAGAAATGCCGCGCCGTAAAAAAGACAACTTCCGCGGAAAAAACGGCAAGGGCAAGCCCTATTACAACCGCAAAAGCAATGCACCGGGAGGCAAAGGCGGCAAGAGCGGCAATAAATCCGATTTTGCGGAGTGACGGTCGTCGGTGACGCTGCGCGAAACAGCGCAAATGACGAAACGCACAGGCAACGGACAGGCAATGGAAAAGATTTGAAAAAAACACTTGCATTTTGCAAACAGGTGTGCTATAATACTGAAGTTGTCGGTGCTGACGGAGTCAGCGGCGGCGCGTTCCGGCGGACGGCGTTCTTCTTGCGGCGTCTGTTTGGGGATTGGCGGCGTGTGACGCCGCGCAAATATGGGTTCCTCCTGCGCGGGGGAACGCATGAAACAAGGCGGGTATTCCTCTGAGTGCCTTGCGCTGTATGAATATCTGAAATTTTCAGGAGGTTTTATTTTATGAACGCAGCAGAAGCATTGAAGTCCATTGCGGCAGACAGCATCAAAGAGCAGCCGCTCCAGTTTGAGATCGGCGATACCGTTAAGGTGTATGTCAAGATTCGCGAAGGCGAAAAAGAAAGAATCCAGATGTTTGAAGGCACCGTCATTGCCCGCAGAGGCAGCGGCGTATCCGAGACCTTCACCGTCCGCCGCGTATCCTACGGCGTAGGCGTGGAGAGAGTGTTCCCCGTGAATGCTCCCGCTGTTGACCGCATCGAGGTCGTCCGTCACGGTAAGATCAGAAGAAGCAAGCTCTATTATCTCCGTGATCGCGTGGGTAAGGCTGCCAAGGTCAAGGAGCT
>CACWOA010000279.1 GCA_902762395.1 uncultured Ruminococcus sp. | reverse complement strand
AGGCGAGCAGCCATTCGCCCTCCCCATATCCTGCCGTGCCATCCTGCCAGGCGGTAGAGCGATTGTTGTCAAACGCGTCCTGCGGTCGGCAGTTGCTTCCCCCGCTGTGCGCATAAGACGAAACCTTTATGCTGCCGAACAGACAATGTGAAGCCGAAAACTCCTGATAAGACGTATTGCCCGCCTCCGGCGGCAAATTGCTGCCCGACGCCTGGCTTGTCGCTGACGAACCGCCTTCCGTTTCGGGCTTCCCCATAATCGACCCGTTTATAACAAACTTCGCGTACAGTGTAATGCACAAAAGCATCGCGCCCACAAAAAGCAGGGTATACTTTACTTTCTCCAAATCTTTTTTATCGTGTTCCTTTACAGCGACCACAATGACAGCCAATAAATCAGCCAAAGTAATTATGAGTCCCAGATCAACCCATTCGCCGTTATACAACATTCCGACGGTTCCCTGACTCACTGCCTCAAATAAAACCATTCCTACACTTCCTGTCGTCATTTGGTAATTCATATTGTATCACAGAGGCTCGTAAATTGCAATACGTTTTTCGGCTGCACGCATTCCGCCACCAACTGACTTTTCCGTACCCCCTGTACCGCCGCATCTGTCATCATTCCGAATTCCGAATTCCGCATTCAGCATGGAACTTTCACTCGTCCTCGATCACAATTTCGCCTGTCAGCACCTTGTAAAGATGGCAATTCCTCGCACGAGCCACCGCCGCGCTGACCGCTTCGGGGTCTGCGTCGGACACCACCTTCACCGAGCGGGTGATGGTGGTTTTGCCGTCAATCGTCTGCATACGCACATCCACCAGAATCTCATCATACGGGATGCCGCGCTTGTTCAGCACGCCGCGCACCGTCATATTGGTGCAGCTCGCCAGCGCCGCCTCCAGAATCTCCGACGGGGTCATATCCTCCGCATCGGTTTGCAGACCGCTGTCCGCGTGAATCGGCTGATAGCCGTTTTTTCCGTTGGACATCTCCGTTCTGTACGGTTTGTCCGCGTTCATCATATTATAGGAATATATCATACGTTTCTCCTTTCACACTAACGGCTATCGGCTAAAATCAGTCTTCCACCGTGTCCGCCAATTCGGGGAAAAACGCGTCGGACAGGTGCGGCGCGATAGACGTATTGTTGAAGGTGGGACCGTGGTAGTGGACATAATAGGTGCCGATGCCGAAAAGCCTTTTGATGATATCCGTGCTGACCTGCACTTCCTGCACCGCGTCGGTGCGAATGCGGTAGACGCGCTTCATCAGACCGCCGCACTGCACGCTGACCACCCGCTCGTTCCAGTCAAGGGTAGTATTGTAATAGGACAACACCCCGCTGAGCAGCCGCACCCCGACCAGAATCACCGACAACGCCACAGGCAGCGCCTTGGGAATACTCCACCGTATGCACACCGCGCAGATGCCGACGCACACCGCCGCCCAGATCGCCACGGGAATGACTGCGTGAAACAGCAGACCCGCCCGTTTGCGGGGGCGGATATTCATTTCGGTGACATATTCGGGCAATATCACCTCTAACAATTCATTGAGCTTGCTCTGCCTGATGATAGGCAGCAGCAGCGCGGTTTCCTCTTTTTCGTCTCCGAAGCCCATGCAGACCGCCTCTACCGAACAGCGCCCCACCATCTGCTGAAAGAGATTCTGCCTGACAATCAGCGCGTGAATATTGCGCACCTGCAATGTGTAATTCTTTTGGGTAATGAGTCCGTAGCGCACAATCACGCTGCGTCCTTCCCGCGCCACACGGAAGCCGTAAAACCGTATGGAAGCCCACACCATCGTGTAAACGTCCGAGACAATCGCCGTACCGAGATAAACCGCCCCCAGGAGCAGCACGAGGGTAAAGAGATTGTGCCGTGTCACCGTTTGGATCGCGTCCTGTGCAAAGGGGAGAACCGCTTCGGCGGTCTGCGCCAGCAGTCCTTCCGCCAGCTCCGCGACGCACATCACGCCCAGCACGATCATCCAGAAAAGCTTCCACACGCTCGACGAGGTCAGCCCGTAGAGAATAAAATCCCCCGCGCCCGCGCGAATCACCCAATCCGGCTCCCTGCTGACAATGGAATGCTTTTCCTCGCCGAGAGCCGCCTCCGCGTTCGCGTCCGCCTCCGCCCGCCGCAGAATATAGCCGCGTATCTCGTCGGCTTCGGCGAGGGAAAAGACCAGATTCATCTCCGATTGGTTCTTCTCCTGCGAAGTGGAATAGGCGCCCGTGTCAATCTTCAACCGGCAGGTTCCCACCAGTCTCTCAAAGAGATTACGCCCCATGTCGATGGTGTTGATTTTTTCAAAGGGGATCGCCACCCGCTTTTTGAGGAACTTTCCCGTCTCATAAACCAGCGTGTTTTCCTCCGCTGATACAAATGTATAGCGCCAGCGGAACACGCAGTAAAGCAGCATGAGCGCACTGACCGCCAGCAGAATGCCCGCCGCCGCCAGAATCATCACACCCTCGGCGGACACCCCGCCGCCCAGCCAACGCTTGGCGCGCGAAACAAATTCCTCGTCCCGGAGGATATCGTCCGCCATATTCAGGCAAATGGTGATAACCGTGACGACAATGACATAGATGTACCGCGCGAATAATTCAAAAATATGGGTGAAATGACATCTTCTTTTTTCAAACATCGCTGTCATTCCTCCTGACCGTCCGCAGCCGCCGCGTCCGGCGCCTGCCCCGCCTTGACATTCACGCGCTTTTGCAGCCGCGAACAGATTTCCTCCGCCACCGCCGTGTTCAATTCCTGTATCTCCATCACGTCGCCCGCCGTGTGAATCTGCACGGTGGAAAGCCGGAAGGGTCGCTGCAGCACGCCCTGTGTCACCGCGACATGCTGGATGCGGGAAATGGGAATGACGGTGTGCGTCTTGTAAAAGATGCCCTTTTTGATTTCAATGCGGTCGGGCGCAATGAGATATTGCCACTGGATAT
>CACWOA010000278.1 GCA_902762395.1 uncultured Ruminococcus sp. | reverse complement strand
GCTCTCATTTCGGCAAGAATGGCTTCCTCGTCCTCTTCCTCATAAGGAATCGGCAGAACGATCGGGGGAAGATCCTCTTCTTCATCATACGACGGTACAAAAAATTCTGACATGGTGCATTGCCTCCCGTTAATATTGAAAAATGGTCGCGCAACCTCGGCGCGAACATCCAATCATCAGTATTTATTCTATCATAAATCTGATTTTTGTGCAATATTCATTTGACTAATTATTCATTTTTAGATATTTGCACAAATGATTGTCATTTATAAAGAAGTTTTTAGTACAATCCTTACAAATCGAAATGGCTTTCATCCAAAAACGGTGCTGCCATTATGCAACAGCAGCACCGTTTTGAAAATGACAAATCTGACGCTGCCCGAGAATCAGCGGATTAATACATACCGCCCATGCCGGGATCCATCGGTGCAGGAGGCGCCGGAGGTTCGGGCTTGTCGGCTACCAGCGACTCGGTGGTAAGCACCATAGCGGCTACCGACGCGGCGTTTTCCAACGCGGAACGCGTCACCTTGGTCGGGTCAACAATACCGGCGGAAAGCATATCGCAATATTCATCCGTGGCAAAGTTGTAGCCATAGCCGGTCTTGTCAGACTTCTTGATGGTATCAATAATCACGGAGCCTTCCAGACCTGCGTTGGCAGCGATCTGACGAACCGGCTCTTCGAGCGCCTTCAGGACGATCTTCACACCGGTCTGGATGTCGCCGGTGGTCTCGTCTACCAACGGAGCAACCGCGCTCATGGCGTTGAGCAGCGCTACGCCGCCGCCCGCGACGATGCCTTCCTCGACAGCGGCTTTGGTCGCGGCGAGCGCATCCTCGATGCGGAGCTTCATTTCCTTCATTTCGACTTCGGTGGCCGCGCCTACGCGAATCACAGCTACGCCGCCCGCGAGCTTGGCAAGTCTCTCCTGGAGCTTCTCCTTGTCGAATTCGGAGGTTGTCTTTTCGATCTGGGTGCGAATCTGCGCCACTCTCGCGGCAATCTCGTTCTTGTCGCCCGCACCGTCAACGATGGTGGTGTTTTCCTTAGTGATCTTGACCTGACGTGCCTGACCGAGCTGATCGAGCGTCGTCTCGGAAAGCTGGAGACCAATCTCATCGCTGATGACAGTGCCGCCGGTAAGAATGGCGATATCCTGGAGCATTTCCTTGCGTCTGTCACCAAAGCCAGGCGCCTTTACGCAGACACAGGTGAAGGTGCCGCGCAGCTTGTTGACAATCAGGGTGGAGAGCGCGTCGCCCTCTACGTCTTCCGCAATGATGACGAGCTTCTTGCCCATCTTCACGATCTGCTCGAGAAGCGGCAGAATCTCCTGAATGGAGGAAATCTTCTTATCGGTAATGAGGACAAGCGCGTCGTCGATCACGGCTTCCATCTTGTCGGTGTCTGTTACCATATAGGGAGAAATGTAGCCTCTGTCGAACTGCATACCTTCCACGACGTCAATGTCGGTCTTGGCGGTCTTGCCTTCTTCCACGGTAATCACGCCGTCGGCGCTGACCTTTTCCATTGCCTCGGCAATGAGCTGACCGATGGTTTCATCGGCGGAAGAAACGGAAGCGACCTTTGCGATATCCTCAGAGCCGTTGACCATTTTCGCGTTGGCGACCACTGCCTCAGAAGCGGCTTCCACCGCCTTGGCAATACCCTTCTTGACAAACATCGGATTGGCGCCGCCGGTCACATTCTTCATGCCCTCGCGGATGAGCGCCTGCGCCAGCAAGGTGGCGGTGGTGGTGCCGTCGCCCGCGACGTCGTTGGTCTTGGTGGCGACTTCCTTGACAAGCTGCGCGCCCATGTTTTCAAAGGGATCATCCAGCTCGATTTCCTTGGCGATGGTGACGCCGTCGTTGGTGATAAGGGGAGCGCCGAATTTTTTATCCAGCACTACGTTTCTGCCCTTGGGACCCAGCGTGATTTTCACGGTATTGGCAAGCTGGTCTATACCGGACTGAAGGGACTTGCGTGCGTCCTCTCCGTAAAGAATAATCTTTGACATAATAAATTCCTCCCTGCAAAAATATCAGAATAATTATTCGCAAACCGCAAGAATATCGCCGATGCGGACGATGACGTACTCCTCACCGTCGATCTTGACTTCGGTTCCCGAATATTTGCTTGTAAGCACCTTGTCGCCGGGCTTCACGGTCATTTCCACCTTTTCGCCGTCAACAACGCCGCCGGGACCTACCGAAATCACCTCGGCTACCTGGGGCTTCTCCTTGGAGGCGGCAGTGAGGATGATGCCTGTTGCGGTCGTTTCCTCGGCTTCCACCATCTTGAGTACTACTCTGTCAGAAAGCGGTCTGATTGTCATAATACAAATTCTTCCTTTCATCGTGCGGACAGATGCCGCACAAAAATTACCTGCATTCCTCGCGGCGGCATACAATCCGCTGCGAGTAGAGTGCGTTAGCACTCTCGTTCCCCGAGTGCTAATAAGTATTATAATACGTTTTGCGGAAAAATCAAGTCTTTTTCTGTAGAATCACAGCTATTTTACAATTTTTTCATATTATTCCCTTTGTCTGACCCTGTAATCCGATTCCACGCGGATGATCGCTGCAAGCCGCCATCAGACCTGACTATGCGCCGAGTCCTTAAACTCATCAATCATGCTGTAAGCTTCTTTTTTACTGATACGGTGCCTGCGCTGATTTTTAGCATCGCCGGTTTCGGACTGCTGCCCCGTCGGTTCCGGCGAAGCGGTCAGTTCCGTGGACTCTTCCGCGGTCTTTTTCTTCTGTAACTTCGCCGCCTTGTTACCGTAATCTACTGTGATAATGTCAAGAATCACCATACTTGCCAGCATGAAAAGATGCTTGCGGATATAGTCGCCTTTGCCAACGCGCCACTCCGCAAGAACGCCCACCGCAATGCAGCCTATGAACGCCAGCAGCATGATGACGTCTCCAAAACGAAAGCCTCTGTTTTTGATGGTCATGACAATCAAGGCAACAGCGACCGCCACACAG
>CACWOA010000277.1:3045-5961 GCA_902762395.1 uncultured Ruminococcus sp. | reverse complement strand
CCATCAGCTTGGGAAGCTGAGGTTCTGCCACTAAACTACTCCCGCGTGCGCAATATATATTATATTCGCTTTTGCGGGAGTTGTCAAGTGTTTTTAAAAATAATTCCGATAATAGGAAACAAACGCGTCGATCAGCTTGTTTTTTTCATCTTTTTCATCCAGGCTGCCGTTTTTGAGGTTATCAATCCACGCCCCGTCGATCATGCAGCCCACATCCATGCTGATGCCGTATTTTGCCTTTTCCAGCAAAGGAACGTCGGAGCTGTCACCAAGGCAGAATAAATAGCCGCACAGCAGCCGGATATATTCGGAACTGCCGGGCTGAGGACGGTCGATTTCCTGCCGCAGCAGAGCGATAATGTCCTGCTTGGGGATGCTGCCAAAATCAAAACCGTATTGTTGCACAAGCTGTTCGGCTCTTTCCTCGTTATCCATTCAATCGGGATTCTGACCTGCTCCATGGTGTCTCTGTCACGAACCGTCACACAGTGATCGGCGGGCGTCTTGTCGTCACCGACGGTCTGGAAATCCACGGTGATGCAGTAGGGGGTGCCGATTTCGTCCTCGCGGCGATATCTCTTGCCGATGGAGCCGGTGTCGTCGAAGTCCACCATGAAGTGCTTGGACAGTTCGGTGTAAATATCCTCCGCGGCAGGCGTGAGCTTCTTGGAGAGGGGCAGGATGGCGGCCTTGAAAGGAGCCAGTGCCGGGTGCAGCCGCAGCACGGTGCGCACGTCGTTTTTGGCTTCGTCCACCATTTCCTCGTCATAGGCTTCGGTGATGAGGGCGAGGAAAAGACGCTCCACACCCAAAGAAGGCTCAATGACATAGGGAATATATTTTTCATTCGTGGTGGGGTCGAAGTATTCGAGGCTCTTGCCGCTGGTGTTGATGTGCTGGGTGAGGTCATAGTCGGTTCTGTCGGCCACGCCCCAGAGTTCGCCCCAGCCGAAGGGGAAAAGGTACTCGAAGTCAGTGGTCGCCTTGGAATAGAAGCACAGTTCTTTCTGCGAATGGTCGCGCAGGCGGAGGTTATCTTCCTTGATGCCCAGGGAATAGAGCCAGTCGCGGCAGAAGCCTCTCCAATATTCAAACCATTGGAGGTCGGTGCCGGGCTTGCAGAAGAATTCCAGCTCCATCTGTTCAAACTCTCTCACGCGGAAGATGAAATTCTTGGGGGTAATCTCATTGCGGAAAGATTTACCGATCTGCGCCACGCCGAAGGGAACCTTGCGGCGGGTGGTGCGCTGGATGTTGGCGAAGTTGACAAAGATACCCTGTGCAGTTTCAGGGCGCAGATACAGCTCGCTCTTGGTGTCCTCGGTTACGCCCTGGAAGGTCTTGAACATCAGATTAAACTGACGGATATCCGAGAAATTGTGCTTGCCGCAATTGGGGCAGGGAATCTGCTTTTCGTTGATGTAGTCCACGAGCTGCTGATTGGTCCAGCCCGCGACGTTGGTGCCGTCAAAATCCTCGATGAGGTTATCGGCTCTGTGGCGGGTCTTGCATTCCTTGCAGTCCATGAGCGGGTCGGAGAAGCCGCCGAGATGACCGGAAGCCACCCATGTCTGGGGATTCATGAGAATCGCCGCGTCCAGACCGACGTTGTACTTGCTTTCCTGCACGAATTTCTTAAGCCACGCGTTTTTGATGTTGTTTTTGAGCTGCATACCGAGCGGACCGTAATCCCATGTATTGGAAAGACCGCCGTAGATCTCGGAGCCGGGATATACAAAGCCTCTGCCTTTGCAGAGAGCGACAATTTTGTCCATGACTTTTTCGGTGTTTTTCATTGTAAAATCATTCCTTTGCTTAGGGTAAATCAGGGATATATCAGGGGCGGATAGAGAGCGTGAAGATATAATAATCCGCGCTGTCCTCATACTCCGCTTTGACAGTGACAGTGTAATCTCCCGGCGCTAAATTGGCAGGGATTTCTGCCGTGAGACTGCTGTTGTAGGTTTTGAAGTGGTAGGTGGCGGCATCCTCTTTGGAAGAGGCGGAAACAGCCGTTGCGCCGATCCTGACCGGCTTTTTGGCGAAATACATGAATAAATCGCCTTCGCCGCGCGAAATCAGGTAGGAGCCGTAAAACAGCGGATGAATGTCGCTTGACGTCACCTCTCCTTCGGCGGGAGACGCCATGACGGTGGTTTCGCCGTGTCGGATCGTCAGCAGCAGATCCTCTACACGGGAAGTGACGCGAATGCCCTGCGCCATCGCGTATTCCGGCGAAGTTCCGGTGGAACTGCCTGTATACCACACGGAGACGGTGTCGCCGGGGATGATCTGTTCGGGGTCGTCATACCGGGTTTTGCGCTCCGATTCCACCACGGTTTTGGAAGTAGCGGTGACATACACCTTTTCGCCCATGTAGCTGTTGTTTTGCCCGGGAATTTCCACCAGCAGGGTAACGCCGTCACGCACGCGGGTCATGCCCGTCACCACGCCTGAAATATTCGGCGCAACGTCGGGGATGGAATCGTCGGCGACGATCACGGAACCGCTTGCCAGAGGCGGCTGATCGGATGTGTGATTGCCGCAGGCGGTGAGCGGTATCAAAACGAGCGCCAGTGTCAATACGGCGGAAAGAAGTTTCCTCAAATCGGTACCCTCCTTTGTCTTTATTAATAGTTAAACTATATCATACAACAAAATTGTCGGTTTGTCTATAGGAATTTTATCTATAAATTCATTATTATTTCATAAATTCGGCGATACAATTCACAGAAGACAGGCACACGGACAAGACGCTCCGCATAATATAATGAAAGAAAAACATAAAACTCCGTGGGAGATGGTTGCATGAATATGCTGCTTGCATTGGGAGAGGCGCTGTGGGAAGCCCTCGGCGGATGGTACAGCCTGTTTCTGAGCGTGTCGTCCATTTCGGGATTTCCGCCGAGAATGTCG
>CACWOA010000277.1:0-3002 GCA_902762395.1 uncultured Ruminococcus sp. | reverse complement strand
AGCCGGGAGGCGCGGCAGCGGCTGATCGAGCATAATCTCCGTCTGGTGGCGCACATCAGCAAAAAGTATTTTTCGGCGGTGTCCGACGGTGACGACCTCATTTCCATCGGCACCATTGGTCTTATCAAGGCGGTGGACACCTTTCATTCCGACAAAGGGTCAAAGTTTTCCTCCTATGCCGCCACCTGCATTCAGAATGAGATCCTGATGGTGCTGCGCAGCGGCAAAAAAAGCGCGCTGGATATCTCCATGAATGAGCCGATTGACACCGACCGCCACGGTAATGTGCTGACGCTGATGGATATTATCGCGGTAGACGACACCATTTCCGACGATATTGACACCTCCATCAAGTGCGAAAAGCTCCGGCGCATGATCCGGGAAGAGCTTACTCCGTCCGAACGGGATATGATCGTCAGACGCTACGGACTGAGCGGTCAAAAGCCGCAGACCCAGCGGGAGATTGCGGCGGATATGGGCATTTCCCGCTCCTATGTCAGCCGGCTGGAAAAGAAGATTTTAGAGCGTATGCGCAGGAAACTATAGAAGGCTGTCAAGATCGGTGAGCTTTTGGGCGAGGCAGCCCACCAGCGGCAGAATGTCCTCTTGCGGCGGCGTGAGGTCGGGCACCATGACGGTGAAGCAGCCCGCGCTGTGCGCGGAGACAATGCCCGACGGGGAATCCTCCACAGCGGCGCAGGCGGAAGGGGCAATGCCAAGCATCCCGGCGGCGCGCAGATAGATGTCGGGCGCGGGCTTGCCGTTGGTCACGTCGGTGCCGCTGACCACCGCGTCAAACAAGTCGAAAAGTCCGAGCGGCGCGAGGTAATGCTTGGCGCGCTTGACAGGGGAAGCGGTGGCGAGCGCGATGGGAACGTCCTTTTCTTTGAGCGACGACAACAGCGCCGCCGCGCCTTCCTTTGCGCTCACGCCGTGCGCGTCGATGTAGTCCGCCATCATGCGGCGGCGGGTTTCGCGTATCTGCCAATAATCCGCGCTGCCGCCGAACCACGCCTCAAATTTCGGTATGGCGGCGGCAGGAGAATTGCTGCGCAGACTGAGCGCCTGTTCCTCGCTGAGCGGGAAGCCGGCGGCAGCGCACGCTTCCCGCCAGAAGCGCAGATAAAGCCGTTCGCTGTCCACCAGTACGCCGTCCATGTCAAAGATCACGCCGCGGATGACGCCGCGCAGCGGCTTTGCGGAAGCCGCGCGATAAACGGCGGACTGTATGGCGGCGTAAAGCCGCGCCCGGTCGGACACGGTCTGTTCCATGTGGAAGGCGTGCCAGTCCTCTGTTTTGGCGACGGTGACGACCCAGCATTTGTCTTCTTCGATGTATCCCACATCCACCATGAATCCGTCCGGCAGAAAGATTTCCATCATATCCTGACCGTTTTCGGAAATGAATCTGCCGCTGCCGCCACACAGGTCGAGGCGCTTGAATTCCTCTGTCCATGGCGCGTCGTTCGACCACTCGCCGTATTGCTTCCACATAATCATACCTCCTGTTGGGTGCTGCTTTTATCATACCACAAAATACGGTTGATTGCAACCGAAGCACAAGCGTGCCATGAAGTTTTTTCATGTTTTTCATGTACGATTGCAATACGGTATTTTCGATGATATAATAAAGAAGCGGAAACATCAGGGGAGGAAGAAAAAATGCTTTATAAAAACGGACAAGTGGTGCTTTGGAATTTTACGCTGACCGAGGCGGATGTGAGGGTCAGCAAGGGGCGTATCATGGAGATTGCGCCCCACGGCTGCCTGACCGACAGAGAAGGATCAACCGATATCGGCGGAATGATTCTGGCGCCGGGACTGATTGATATGCATATTCACGGCTGCGCCGGAGTGGATTTCAGCACGGAACCGGACACGACCGCCTGTCTGACCCGCATGAGCGAATATCTTCATTCGCGCGGAGTGGCGGCATTCGCGCCCGCCTCCATGACCCTGCCCTATGCGGCGCTGTGCGATCTGATGAGACGGTATCGGAGCGCGGCGGTCAATCCCCTGCCGGGAGCGGCAGCGGCGGGGATTTATCTGGAAGGACCTTTTCTCTCCGCGGCAAAATGCGGTGCGCAGGAACCCCAAAACATCCTGCCGCCCGCTATCGAAAAACTGAGAGAACTGCATCGGGAAAGCGGGGAAGCCATCCGCGTCGCCTGTGTCGCGCCCGAAGCCGCGGGCGGATTGGATTTTATTGCGCAGGCGAAGACATTCTGCCGCGTGTCCGCCGCGCATACCGCCGCCGATTATGAAACCATGCGCCGCGCGATAAGGGCGGGCATTACCGGAGCGACCCACCTGTACAACGGCATGAACGGAATGCATCACCGTGAACCGGGCGGAGCGGCGGCACTGCTGGAGAGCGGCGCTTTCTGTGAACTGATCTGCGACGGCGTCCATGTGCATCCCGCGATGGTGCGTATGACCCACCGGCTCATCGGACCGGAGAGAATGTGTATCATTTCCGACGCGATGGCGGCGACGGGAATGGGGGACGGCGCCTTTTCCCTCGGCGGTCAGCCTGTGACGGTCAAAGGGAACGAGGCGCGGCTGGCGGACGGCACGCTCGCCGGGTCGGTGACGGACGTGCTGCAGGGATTTTACAACGCGATGGACTTCGGCATCCCGCCCCTCGACGCGCTGCGCGCGGCGACACTCAATCCCGCCCGCGCGCTGGGCATCGACAATGTGCTTGGTTCCATTGCCGTGGGCAAATCGGCGCGGCTGAATCTGCTGGACAGGCATTTTCGGCTGATTCGCCCCATTGGCGCCATATGAGTCTCCGGTCTGCTGCCATCCATGATGTGTGGATGGATTCGCCGGGACAAAACAGGGCTGCCGCACAGGGAATTTTTCGGTTTCCTGTGCGGCAGCCCTGTTTCTGTCTGCGGGAGGGGATTATTTTGCGGGGGGGATTACTCATACAGGCGATTCGCTCAGAGGAGGAATGAAATTTTAAAATCCCGACTTGCACACAGCACCTAAGCAGA
>CACWOA010000276.1 GCA_902762395.1 uncultured Ruminococcus sp. | reverse complement strand
CGATCTTGAACAACATCACCCCCATTACCCCCTGTGACTGCCATCTGCACACCGACAATTCCTTTGACAGCGAAACACCCGCCAAACAGCAGGTCAACCGCGCCCGGGCGCTTGGCATTGCTACCATTGCTCTCACCGATCACTGTGACATCCTCGAATGGAGCGACGAAAACATCGCCCGTTCCAACACGCAGGCCATGGAGCTGAATGAAAAATACGACGATATCACCGTCCTGCGCGGCATCGAACTGGGCGAGCCGCTTCAGAATCCCGAGGAAACTTCCCGCGCGCTGAGGCTGTGTGAATACGATTTTATTCTCTGCTCACTGCACAATCTCAGCGGCGAGGAGGATTTCTATTACCTTCACCCCGATGCGCAACAGGCAAAGGAACTTGTCAGGCGTTATTTTGACGAACTTCTGGCAACGGTGCGCTGGAATGAATTTGACTCGCTCGCCCACATGACCTATCCCCTGCGCTACATCACCGAACGGGACGGCGTGCCGGTGGATATGGCGCCCTATCAGCCTGTCATCCGCGAGATTCTCGCAACGCTCGCCGCCAACGGCAAAGCGCTGGAAATCAACACCTCCGGTCTGCGCCGTCCCGGCGGTATGCTGCTGCCGACGGTGGAATATGTCAGCCTCTTCCGCCGGCTGGGCGGAAAATACATCACGCTCGGCAGCGACGCGCATGTCCCCGAACACATGGCAGTCGGCATGACGGAAGGCATTGCCGCCGCCAAAGCAGCGGGTTTTTCATGCGCCACCGTCTACATCAACCGTCAGCCTGTCGAAATTCCGTTTGACAAATCATAACAAAACAATAATGCAAAAAAACATCAGCCTGTTGGCGTACCGGCACGCCAACAGGCTGATGTTTTTTTGCATTATTCTTGCGTCTTTTCCCTATGTGAGCGCTTAGAGCCTGTTTGATTAACCCGGAAAACATTCGTTTTCCTATGATTTTGGCAAAATATGGCGGAAAAGATGCAAGCAAGCCGTGCGTGAAGAGATTCTAAACAGGCTCTTAGGACGCCAGCCGATAGCCCTGTCCCCAGACGGTCTGGATGTAACAGATGTCGGCATTGACCTTCTTCAGCTTGCTGCGCAGATTGCTCATATGGACGTTGACCGTGTTGTCCTCGCTGAAATACGTCTCCCCCCACACGGATTCAAAAATGATGGTCTTGCTGAACACCTTGGACGGACTTTTGAGCATCAGCTCAAGAATACCGTATTCCGTGGAGGTCAGATCAAGCGGAATCCCCCGCACGGTCACTTCGCGCGTGTCAAGATTCAGCTCGATGTCCTTATAGGTGAGTATTCTGTCCTTGTTCTTCCGGCAGTGACGGATGTCACGTTCCGCCGCTTCCAATGCGCTGTCTACCGCTTCCGGACGCTCCAGCGGGCTGAGCAGTTCCACCTTGGCGCCGTCCAGACCCGTGGAAGCGTAATTGATGACATACCCTGCCTGCGCGAGAAGCGCCTCTATTTTCTCCGGCATACAGCCGTTCTCCTCAATAATAAATATCTTATATGTCAGATTCATGGGTAATCCCTCCCTTATATTCGTTCAAAAGTATACAAAAAGCCCGCAGATCCTGATTTATCCTGACAACAGATAAAACCACGACCTACGGGCGCAAGTCAACGCACTTCTCTTTGGGAAATGTTGTTCCGGGGGGAATGCTATTCCCGAAAGCGCTGTTCCACCGAAGCAACCAAGCTGTTCCACCGAAACAGCCAAGCTGTTCCACCGAAACAGCCAAGCTGTTCCACCGAAACAGCCGAACGCCTTCACGTTTCCCAAACATAATGTATGCAGCAAAAATGCCGACCGACGCGCCAAGCATCATGTTATCAGGATATCTGCCAATTTTACCATTATTGTCCGACCGACGCACGCCATTGCCTGACGACCGCAGTCAAACTACTCCCATGCCCGCGAACCCACAAATACAGGCACACGCACGGAAGCTTGCTCATAATTTACCATTGGCACATTCGGACCCGATGACATATTTTTTCCTTTTCACGCCTATCCCTGGGAGACCGGCGCAAAAGATCAAAAACACATCAAAGAGTCGTGTACCCCATATTAACATGATAACGCATCAAAATCAGCACTCCTTTTCGTTCGGTTTGAAAGATTTGCCTATATAGTAACACTTGATTCACATTTTGTCAAGTCCATTTTCAAATCTTAAGGTTTTCTTTAGCTTTTTCTTCCCGGACAAAAAAATGCCCGACATACAAGTTGCCATTTGTATGTCGGGCATTTTAACACAGTATTTAACACAAAGCGACACTAAGTCCTACAAGTTATTCATCATAACACCATATCGACTCCATGTTAAAACTGCTTTTTTTGAAATAGTTCTTGTGTTGTTTTACCTTACCTGTTCACCAAACACATCGCGTTCAACGAAAAGATCATTGACTGTAACGCCGAAAACCTCGGAAAAGCCCTTCAGTTCGATATCGGTCACAGTGCGCAACCCGTCTTCTATGCGGGAGATTGATCCGCGGCAAACATATACGCCTTTCTCATCCAGCTTATCCGCCAGATCCTGCTGACTCATTCTGCGTGTTACTCGCAGAATTCGGATGTTTTCACCTACAATGTTGTTCTTTTCTCCACCTATTATGCGTGGCATTTCAAATCACCTCAGATAATGTTGATTTTGACACCGCCGACCGGGATACAGCTCAGAGAACCGCCGCCTGACCGACTATGTATCATGACATTTGCCGATTGCCAGCCAATGCCGGACGTGATGCAAAATCATAAAATTTGACGGAATCGGACTGTAGGACTAATCCGCCGCCTATGGCAAGATAGCGATACCATATCAATACCACTACTTCCCCTTATTATTATACTACATTATTTTTGATTTTGCAATAGATTTTTCATCCTATCACGAGAGATTTTCAAACAATTCGTAAAATTCTCAAAAATAGTTCAAAATTTGGTGGCAACCTCAGCAAAATAACGGTTTTTTCTGTCAGAATTTGATAAATGAGCCCATTCAGAGCAGCCGCTCTCTCATCAATTGCAGGATCCTGCGTTCCCGTCTTGAAACCTGCACCTGCGTCATACCCATCGCCGCCGCCACGGCAGCCTGTGTTTTTCCTCCGAAGTACCGCAGACGGATGATCTCGCGGTCGGATTCCTCCAGCGCTGCCATCGCTTCACGCAGCGCCACCACATCGACCACCGATTCATCAAACCGCTCGACAGGCACATCGGCTTCAAACTCCTCGCCGTCCCGCTCCGCTGTCAGCGACAGCACGGGGCGTGATGCGTCAATTGCCTCGGCGATGCTCTCCGCATCCGTCTCCAGCAGGTCCGCCAATTCTCCCACCGTGGGGTCGCGTCCTGTCCGACCGCGAAAATCCGCTTCCGCACGGCGAATCTTCAAGCCGAGGTCACGGATGCTGCGGGACACCCGCAAAGCGCCGCCATCGCGGAAAAGCCGCCGTATCTCGCCTAAAATGGCGGGAACCGCATAGGTGGAAAACCGGATGCCGCGGCTGCTGTCAAACCCTGCCGCCGCTTTCACCAATCCTTCGCACCCCGACTGGTAAAGATCATCGTAGTCAATGCCCCTGCCGCAGTACCGTCTGGCGCAGGCATGCACCAATCCGAAATTTTCCGTGACAAGTCTGTCCTGCTCAACTGTCATGGCGGTATCTCTGCGCGACGCGCTTTTCCATGGTGACAGTGGTTCCCTTGCCTACCGCTGAGCGCACGCGCAGACCGTCGGTAAAGCTCTCCATTACGGCAAAGCCCAGCCCCGCACGCTCGCTGCCTCCCGTGGTGAACAGAGGCTCCCGCGCTTTGGCAACATCGGGGATGCCGCAGCCCTTGTCCTTTACCGTCACGATGAGACGACCGTCGTCATAGATTTTCGCTTCAATCCAGATTTTGCCGATGCT
>CACWOA010000275.1 GCA_902762395.1 uncultured Ruminococcus sp. | reverse complement strand
TGATGGCTCTACCCCCAGATACCAATATCCTCGCAAGTCCAAATATCATCATAACAAAAAATCTAATTTGTGATTTACTTCACTAAGTTGTGGATAGTGCATTTGGAATACCTGCATCCATGCGGCGATCAGGCAGCCTTCAATGAAATCGGGGTCGTAATTTGTGATGGGCGTGTCATACGGGAAATAGCCCTTCTGCGAAACCGCCAGACGGATTTCCTCTTCGTCCACTTCGTTCTCCCGCATGAGATCGGCAAGTGCTTTGGGAATGCCGTCGGGAATGTTGATTGTTTTTGTTTCGGACTTCGTGGATCTCTTCTCATATTCCTCTTTGGTCAGTTCTGTGCAATGTGCAAAGTCTATGCTGCTTGTTGGAATTTCTTCACCTTTTTTCATAATGAAGTAACTGTCCGATTCGGGGTGATAATAATATCGGTCTTTGTCGTTGATACGCTGTGGATGCTTGGGCGGTTCCGGCTGTTTCGGTGGCGTAGTGGTTGTTGCATTTTTTGCAACAACCGAACTGTCAAGGATTTCTTGACGGTTGCCGCCCTCGATATACGGGCGGATTTCTTCGTAATCAAAGGGTACTTCCGGAGGCAGTCCGTAGCGGTTCTTTGCATCCCAGCAGGCGTGATGGCTTGTGTGGATCACCCGCTTGGTGCCGCCCTGCCCTTTGCTCTTGGCGTTCTTGCCGTCGCCGTCCTTCACGCTGTAAGTCTGGTAATTGGCAAACAGTACGCAGTCCGCCCATTCCTTGACCATGCCGGCTGTGCTGCATTTCTGACTGGTCTGGAGCTTCATTTCGTAACGGTCATAGGCGCCCATTTCGTCCGGCTGCTCAAATTTGCGCAGCGCGCAGTGCGCGGTAATGACCACGTTGATGCCCGCCTCTGCCACGTCAGTGAGCTTGTTCATCAGCTTTCCCATTTCCTCATAGGCGTAACGGTAGCCCGTGCCATATCCGGGCGCTTCAATGGATTTCCAGTTGTTGGCGGCGCACACCGAATCGTAGCACAGCTTTTCCGCCCAGTCGATTGTGTCAAGCACCAGCGTCTTGCAGGGCTTGTACTGAATGATATAATCGACCTGAGAGAGAAGCATTGTCCAGCTCGTGGGAGCGTCAAAGCGCTTTACGTCAAGAAATTTGGTGCTGCCCTCCGTGTCGATGAAGACCGGATCGGGAAAACGCGAGGCAAAGGTGGTCTTACCGATGCCCTCCACGCCGTAGATCACAACTTTCTGCGCCGTGTGAATCTTTCCGCTTGTGATGTTCATTAAAACTGACCTGCCTTCCATGTTTTTCTTTGAGGCTGGGATGTGATTGCCGGAGTTTCCAAATTGTTTGAATAGCCGTCCTCAATAATCACGCTGCATTCGTCTCCGGTCGATACGCGGGTAGCGATAGCCTGTAAACCCTCGCTTTCCAGCCATTCACCGAATTCCCGCAGCGTTTCGGTGTCCATCTGTTCCAGCTTGTCCAGAAGCACAAAGCCGCATTCGGGATTCAGCCGCCGGATGATCGCGGTCGATACGCGGAGCTGATCAGAGCCGCTCATGCAATCCCATTTATGCCCGTTGTAAAGCAGTTCACCGTCTGCCACCGACAAGCCTTCCAGCGGAAGGTCAGCGGAATCGAGCAGTTTCTTTCTGTCGCGGCGTATAGCCTCAATCTTATCGGTAAGTACACCGTACTGATCGGCATACTGCGCCGCTTCTTCCTCGGCCTTTTCCTTGTCGAGATTGGCGCGGACCTTGCGGTTGATTTCGTCAACGGAGCGGATATTCTCTTCCAGCTCGGCGGTGGATTCGTCCTGTAAATCCTGTGCGGATTTGTTGGCTGTCTCCAATTCTGATGCAAATGCCGCAAGTCTCTTTTCCATATCCGCAAGTCTGTTTTCAAGCTCCTGCTTTTCCGCAAGCAGCGCGTTATACTGCGCCTGCATTTGGTCACGCCGTTGCCGCTTGCGCTGATTCTCGCCGTTTCGGGCAAGTATCTCCTGTTGTTGTGCAATCAGTTCCGAAGCCGATACCGGCGCGTCCGGCACACCGTCATAGGCAATCATTTCGTCCGCATATTTTTTCTTCCGGTCGCCGATCACGCCGATGGAGTGGCGCTCATTGTAGAGCTTCTGTTCTTCGGAATCCAGTTCCGCGAGCTTGGCTTCTATGCCGATGATACGGAGAAGGATTTTTGCTTTGTCGGCATTGTTTGCGCTCATGAATCTGGGAAGGTCAAGCGCGAACTGCTCCACAAATTCATTGAGAAGCTGCTGTCCGCCTTTCTGCCCCTTCGGGTCGATGACCTTCAATGCGCTGTTCTTGCCTTTGCGCTCCACGATCAGACCGTTGCTCAGTTCGATGTGGAGAGCGGGCGGGAGTGCCGAGCCTTCGCGCTGTGCCTGTGACGGACGGTATTTCTCGCCGCCCAGCGCCCATGCGATGGAATCCAGCACAGAGGTTTTCCCCTGCCCGTTCCTGCCGCCGATGACCGTCAATCCGTTGGCAGTCGGTTCGATGCGCACCGCCTTCACCCGCTTGACGTTCTCGAATTCCAGTGAATTGATTTTCACACTCATGTCTTGACTTACCTCCTGATTTGTGATATCATTTTCTCGTAATTCTTACCTTTGCCGCCGAGGAAGTGCCACCTTCCAAAGCGGCTTTTTTTATTCCACCCACATACGAGGCGGAAGGTTTTCTATCAGCGCGTCAAATGCGTCTCCGTTCTTGCCGATCAGGTCTTCATACAGGCGGTTGATCTCGTCATTCTTTCGGGCGAATATCGCTCCCCGTTCGTCCAGCTCCTGCACGATGGACGTCAGGCAGTCGTGCGACGCTTTGATATCGAAATAGGAGAGCAGCGCCACCATGACCTGCCGGAATTGGTCAATCAGATCATCCTTTGTCAGGCGTTTGAGCCTTGCCACGGCTTCCTCTACCGCCCAGTCTTCCATGAAGGGACTGAGCATATGGTGGTAATCCGCTTCCGCAGAGTCGTAGCCCCAGACTTCCTGCTGATA
>CACWOA010000274.1 GCA_902762395.1 uncultured Ruminococcus sp. | reverse complement strand
TAATTCATTGTTTTCCTTTTTCATGTCTTCGATGATCTTCGAGATCTTATCGATATCCTCAGAAGAGAGCTTCTTATTGTTCGCGAAAGCCGCGATAAACGCGGGCAGCGAGCCTTGAAAGGAATCCTCAACAATCTTTTCGCTTTTGGATGAATAAAAATCCTCCCGCGAGATGAGTGACGACACAACGCCGTCCACATTTTGCAGCAATCCCTTTTCGCACAGCTTGCGAAGTACCGTGTAGGTGGTAGGCTTTTTCCAATGGAGTTGCTCCTGGCATAGCTTGACCAGATCACCGGAAGCAATCGGTTCATGCGCCCATACAATATCCGCAAATCGCTCCTGCACCGCGCTGAGTTCCATGTCCATTGACAAATCATCTCCTGAAAAAAATGGTCTATTCAAATAAACCTTATCTATAGTTTACTTGAATAAACCGGATTTGTCAAGGGGAAATTTGAAAAATAAAAACAAAAAACGGGCAGGTTTTCGACGATGGGTCGATCACCTGCCGTTTTTTCATTGTGAAACAGAGAAAGAAGAAACAAAATCGTTTTCAGAAAAACCCATTGCACTTCCGCCTGCACTAATTACGCATTACGAATTACGCATTACGAATTGGATTTACTTTCCGAGGACGGCGAGAAGAACGCCGGCGGCGACAGCAGAGCCGATGACGCCCGCGACGTTCGGGCCGAGCGCGTGCATGAGCAGGTAGTTGGAGGGATTGGTTTCCTGACCGACCTTCTGCGAAACGCGAGCCGCCATGGGAACGGCGGAGACGCCCGCCGAACCGATCAGGGGGTTGACCTTGCCGCCGGTGAAGATATACATCAGCTTGCCAAACAGCACGCCGAACGCCGTGCCGAGGCAGAACGCCGCGAGTCCCAGACCGACGATCATCAGGGTTTCGGGGGTGAGGAAGACTTCCGCGCGGGCGGTCGCGCCGACTGTCGTGCCGAGGAAAATGGTGACGATATTCATCAGCTCATTCTGCGCCGCGTCGGAGATTCTCTTGACTACGCCGCTTTCACGCATGAGGTTGCCCAGCATGAGCATACCTACCAGCGGAGCCGCGGAGGGCAGCAGCAGCGCCACGACAATGGTGACGATGATGGGGAACATGATCTTTTCGGTCTTGGAAACGGTGCGGAGCTGCGTCATCACGACCGCGCGCTCCTTCTTGGTGGTGAGCAGGCGCATGATAGGCGGCTGAATAATCGGCACCAGCGCCATATAACTGTAAGCCGCCACCGCGATGGGACCGAGGTAATCGGGGGCGAGCTTGGAGGTAACGTAAATGGCGGTGGGACCGTCCGCGCCGCCGATGATGGCGATGGAACCGGCGACCTTGGCGTTAAAGCCCAGCAGAATCGCGCCGCAGAAAGTGAAGAAAATACCGATCTGCGCGGCAGCGCCGAGAATAAAGCTCTTGGGATTGGCAATCAGCGGACCGAAGTCGGACATCGCGCCGATGCCGAGGAAGATGAGCGGGGGATAGATGCCCAGCTTGACGCCGAGGTATAAGTAGTACAGCAGACCGCCCGAATGCGCGACTTCCACATATGTCTGCCCGTCCGGCATGACGATCTGCCCGTATTTGGCAATTTCGGTTGCGGAAGCCTGTGCCAGCGGCACCAGTTCCGTGGTCGGCACGTCCATCACGCCGGACAGCGGCAGGTTGACCAGCAGCATGCCGAAGGCGATGGGGAGAAGAAGGAGCGGCTCAAACTGTCTGCCGATGGCGAGATACAGCAGGAAGCAGGCGATGCCGATCATGATGGCGTTTTTCCAGCCGTCTCCGACAAAGAGCTGGAGCAGACCGGATTCGTGAAGGATACTGATGATAGAATCCCAGATGGAAGTGAGAATTTCCATGCGGTAACCACCTTTCAAGGATGATAAATTTTGATGATGCCCAAGCAGGCAATGACTCAGAAGGGGCGTGTATTTTCATACAGACCCGCGGCGGCCCAGGCGGTGCGTCTGCCCGTTTCCTGCGCGGCGCGTGTGACCTTCCTGACGGCGTAGGTCTTGCCGCCGCTCATGGCGGCTACCGCAGCGGCGATCACGGCGATGATCTCGCCCGGAATTTCCCCGTCTGTGGCGGAGGCGGCAGCAGGTGCCGGAGCGGGCGCTTCGGCGGAGGGTGGTTCCGCCGTCTTGGCCGCGTTTTCGGCTGCCTTTTTCGCGGCGGCTTTCTTCTCCTTGGAGGCGGTCAGCGCACGAAAAATGCCGCCGTAGGCGTAAAAGATGAAAATGAGCAGCAGCAGAATGACAAAGACGATGATGATGCCCGAGGCGGTGATGACCGCCATGAGCATTCCCTTGTCGTCAAACAAATCCGCGCCTGCGCCGATCAAGGGCGTAAAGGGTGTCAACATAGGATTTTTTCTCTCCCAACGATTTGAATTTTTGCGATATCCGGAGACGGTCGGGGCAAAAAAGCCGCTTCTCCCCCAATATGCAATACTTGTAAAATATTATAGCTCACACGCGCGGGTATTGCAATATTGTGCTTTGATTTTTCTGTTTTTCATAAAAAACACGGTGCAAATTTGGCAACTTGCCGGGAGGCGTGACCGTGTGGTTTCCTGTTGTCGTGCGCCCGTGCGTCCGGGCATCCGGGCGGAACGCGCGGCAAAAAGGCGGCGGGTCGGTTGTTGACCGGAACCCCGCCGCCCTGTTGTTCGTTTTATGATGGCTTTCGCCGCGCTGTCAGTCCACCATCGCGCCGTAACGCCGCAGCACGTCCCTGTCAACCTCGCTGCCCTCGTGCAGATTTCGCATATCGCAGCCGAACACGATCAGCCCGGGATAATTCTGAATCACTTGCAGGCACTCGCCCGTTTCGGCTGACCGGACGCGAATCGTACCATCCTCCGACCCGGAGAGGAAGGTCCTGCCGTCGGGCGCAAAGGCGACGGAGGTGACATAATCGCTATGCCCGTCGCAGACGCGGAGACACTGCCCGGTGGCGCTGTCCCATACCCTGACGGTGTCGTCCCAAGACCCGGAGAGGAAGGTTTTGCCGTGCTATGCCCGTCGCAGACGCGGAGACACTGCCCGGTGGCGCTGTCCCATACCCTGACGGTGTCGTCCCAAGACCCGGAGAGGAAGGTTTTGCCGTCGGGCGCAAAGGCGACGGAGGTGACACGCAAGCTATGCCCGTCGCAGACGCGGAGACACTGCCCGGTGGCGCTGTCCCATACCCTGACAGTGTCGTTCCAAGACCCGGAGAGGAAGGTTTTGCCGTCTGGCGCAAAGGCGACGGAGGCGACCGACCTGCTATGCCCGTCGCAGACGCGGAGACACTGCCCGGTGGCGCTGTCCCATACCCTGACGGTGTCGTCCCAAGACCCGGAGAGGAAGGTTTTGCCGTCGGG
>CACWOA010000273.1 GCA_902762395.1 uncultured Ruminococcus sp. | reverse complement strand
TCGTCCGGCGGAAATGCCGGATGGCACGCGGCAGGGTCGCCAGATTGTTGGAGGACAGCACCATATCCGCCGCTTCGATCGCCGCGCCGGAACCGAGTCCCATCGCGATGCCCACATCCGCCGCCGCGAGCACCGGCGCGTCGTTGATGCCGTCTCCCACAAAAGCCGTCACCGCGCCGCTTCGCTTCATCTCCTCAATGGCTTCCACCTTGTTTTCCGGCAGCAGCTCGGCACGGAAATCACTGATTCCCACACTGTCCGCCACCTGCCTGGCCGCGTCGTGTCCGTCGCCCGTCAGCATGACCACCGTGTCAATCCCCAACGATTTGAGATCACGCACCGCCACCGCCGCGCCCTGCGCTGCCTGATCGCTGATGAAAAGAGAACCCGCGAATCGTCCGTCACAGGCGACATACGCCTGCGCCTTGGCATCGTCCGGCACGGCAATGCCGTTGCTCCGCATCAGCTTCAGACCGCCGCAGAGAACTTTCTGCCCCTTGGCGTTTTCACAGCTCACACCGTGACCCGAAATCTCGCTGTAATTCTGATACCCGCTGTTGTCAGCCGCGCCGCCGACATACTCCCGTATCGCCTGCGCGTAGGGGTGAACCGAGTGAATTTCCGCCGCCGCCGCCATCTTTGCCACTTCTTCGGGGGTAAAGCCCCCGGCGCTTGTCACATCATTCACACGCGGCTTGCCCTCGGTCACGGTGCCGGTCTTGTCAAAGGCAACCGCGCGTGCCTTGGCAAGCCTCTCGGCAAAGTTGCCTCCCTTGACCAGCACGCCGAATTTCGACGCGCCGCCGATGGACGAGAAGAACGCCAGCGGCACCGAAATCACAATCGCACAGGGACAGGAAGCGACCAGAAAGGTCAGCGCACGAATCACAAAATCATGGAAGCTGCCCATATGCAGCAGCGGAGGAATCACCGCAATCAGCACGGCCAACGCCACCACAAAGGGTGTATAGACCAGCGCAAAGCGGGTGACAAATCGCTCGGCAGCGCCCTTGTTTTCGGTCGATTCGGTGACAAGGCTGATAATGCGCGCCGCCGCCGAATCCTCATAAGTATGGGTCACGCGCGCCGTCAGCGCACCGTCGCCGTTCATCATGCCGCTGAGCAATTCGCCTCCGGCTTCCACGGAAACAGGCAGCGATTCCCCTGTGAGGGCGGAACTGTCCACCGACGAGCTGCCTTCGGTCACAACGCAGTCGAGCGGCACTCTTTCGTGCGGACGGATGACGATCACATCGTCCACATCCACTTCCTCGGCGCGCACCGTTTTCACATCGCCGTCATGCTTTACATTGGCGGTGTCGGGGCGAATTTCGGCAAGCGCCTCGATGCTCTCGCGGGAATTGTCCACCGCCTTGTCCTCCAGCCATTCCCCGATGCGGTAGAGGATGGCGACCATCGCGCCTTCAAGGAATTCTCCTAAAATCGCCGCCGCCACCATGGCAATCGCCATGAGGGCGCTCTCGTCAAGGCGCAGCCGGCAAATCGACTTCACGCCGCTGATTATCACGTCATAGCCCGCAAAAAGAATCGCGGCGACATAGCCCACCGCCGAAACGATTTCATGCGCCGGAAACGACAGCAGCGACGCCGCCACGCCGACGCCTCCCGCCGCCAGCGCCAGCACAGTGGTGATGACCATGGCTTTGGTGTTTTCCTCTCCGCCATGCTCATGCCCGTGGGAATGCTCATGTGTATGTTCATGTGTGTGTTCATGATGATGTTCATGTGCAGAACCGCTCTCCGGTTCGTACAGAGAAACCGTCACACCGCCCAGCACGCCGTCGATCAGCTTTTGAATCTCTTCCAGCGCATGAGGATTTTCCTCCTTGGGATGAACGGACAAGCGCTTATTCACAAAATCAACTGACGCGCTCTCTACCCAATCCGCCTTGCTGACCGCCGCCTCCGCCTTTGCCGCGCACCCCGCGCAGTCCAGACCGTCAAGGGTGAATTTCATCTTTGCGGTATGGTCATGGTCGCGATGATGTTCATGCTCATGGTCGTGATCTTCGCAGCCGCAGGAGCAGCTTTCCCCGTGGTCGTGGTGATGTTCATGTTCATGCTCATGGTCGTGATCTTCGCAGCCGCAGGAGCAGCTTTCGCCGTGCTCGTGGTCGTGAGGGTGAGACTGCCCTGTTTTAGAAAAATACTCTACCACCGTTACGCCGCCCGTCACGCTGTCAACCAGCTTCTGAATGCGTTCTTTCGCGTTGGCAGGGGGATTTTGGGCATTGACCACCAGCCGCCTGCTCACAAAATCCACTGTCGCGCTCTCGACCCAATCGGCTTTGCCCACCGCCGCTTCAGCCTTCGCCGCGCAGCCCGCGCAGTCCAGACCTTCCAATGTGTACCGCATTTTTTCCATGTCATTCACCTTTCCGTCGTCAGTCTTTCTCTGTGATATGCTCGAAACCAAGCTCGATAATCTTCTTCACATGGTCGTCATCGAGCGAGTAAAACGCCGACTTGCCGCAGCGCCGCACCTTGATCAGTCCCGCCGTCCGCAGCACACGGAGCTGGTGGGAGATCGCGGACTGGTTCATTTCCAGCGCGTCGGAAATATCGCAGACGCACAGTTCATGATGCAGCAGCGCCGACATAATCCGCAGACGGGTGGAGTCCCCGAAGATTTTGAACAGCTCCGCGAGGTCGTAGATTGTGTCGATGTCGTACATATCCTCCCGCACCAGACCGACATAATCCTCATGCGACTCGCGCACCTGACATACATCCGGCAGCTCGTCATCGGACGTCGGCTTCCCGTGCTTTTCGACAATGGTAATCTTTTTCGGTTGTTCCATCTCTGTCAGCTCCAATCAACAATTGAACATTTATTCATATGTTTATTATAACACGTTATTTTCAAATGTCAAGAGTTTATTCAGGAAACGCCGCACATTCCGAATTTGTTTTTACTCCACTGTGACGGATTTGGCGAGGTTTCTCGGCTTATCCACATCGCAGCCGCGGGCGCAGGCGGTGTAGTAGGCGAAAATCTGAAGCGGCACAATCGCCGCGATGGGACGGATGAATTCATCCACATCGGGGACTTCAATGAGATGGTCGTAGATAGTGCTGTCCACCTTTGCGCCCTTCTTGCAGACCAAAATCACCTTTGCGCCGCGCGCCTTGACTTCCTTGACGTTGCTGACCGTCTTTTCAAAGAGCTGGTCGCCCGACGCGATCGCGATCACGGGCATACCGGGTTCGATCAGCGAAATGGTGCCGTGCTTGAGTTCGCCCGCCGCGTAGGCTTCGGAGTGGATGTAGGAGATTTCCTTGAGCTTGATGGAAGCCTCCCAGCAGAGCGCGCAGTCGTAGCCTCTGCCGATAAAGAAGAGGTCTTCGCAGTCCTTGTAGCTCTCGCTCATTTCCTTGTAGAGGTCGGATTTCTCGATTTCCTCCGCGACCACATCGGGAATCTGCCGCAGCAGTCCCGCGTAACGCTCGAGTTCCTCATCGGGGATCGTGCCGCGTTCGCTCGCGAAGCGCAGCGCCATCATGAGCATGACCGCCACCTGGCAGGTGTAGGCCTTGGTCGTCGCCACCGCAATTTCAGGACCCGCCCAGGTGTAAAGCACGATGTCCGCCTCACGCGCGATGCTGGAGCCTACGACGTTGACAATGGCAATGGTGGGAATGCCTCTCTCCTTGGCAATGCGCAGCGCCGCCAGCGTGTCGGCGGTTTCGCCGCTCTGGGAGATGACCACCACCGCGTCGCCCTCTTCAAAAAGAAGGCTGGAATAACGGAATTCCGACGCGACTTCCGTCATCACAGGCACCCCGGCAATGCGCTCGATGACATGTTTGCCCACCATGCCCGCGTGAAGCGCGCTGCCGCAGGCCACGATATGCAGCCGCCGGATCCTGGAAATGTCGGGCATTTCCTCCGCGAAGATGGCCTTTGCGCCGTTCTTCAGACGGGGCAGAATGGTATCTGCCAGCACCTTGGGCTGCTCGTTGATTTCCTTGAGCATGAAATGGTCGTAGCCGCCCTTTTCGGCCGCTGAAACATCCCATGTCGCGGTGAAGATTTCTTTTTTAATCGGCGCTCTGTCCTTGCCGAGAATCGAAATGGAATCCGCCGTAATGACCGCCAGCTCGTTTTCCTCAAGCAGATAGTAACGGTTGGTTCTGCTGAGAATCGCGGGAATATCCGACGCGATAAAGTTCTCGCCCTCCCCGATGCCCACGATCAGCGGGCTGTCCTTGCGGATGGCGTAGAGCTTGTCGGGGAAATCGTCAAACAGCACGCCGAACGCGTAGGAGCCGCGGATGCGGGAAACCGCGGTGTAAATCGCGTCGATGGGGTCGCCGTCGTAATATTTGTCGATGAGCTGTGCCGCCACTTCGGTGTCGGTTTCCGAGAGGAACACCCTCCCCTCGCCGCAAAGCTGCTGGCGAAGCTCGGAGTAATTCTCAATGATACCGTTGTGAACCAGCGTGACCTTGCCGCTTCTGTGGGGGTGGCTGTTCACGTCGGACGGCTCGCCGTGGGTCGCCCAGCGGGTATGACCGATGCCGCAAACGCCCTGCGGCACATCGCTGCCGATTTTGTCCTCTAAATTCTTGATACGCCCCTTTGCCTTGATGACATTCACGCCGCCGTGTTCAAAAACCGCCACGCCGGCCGAGTCGTACCCTCTGTATTCGAGTTTTTTCAGACCGTCGATCAGAATCTCGGTCGAATTTTTATCACCAATGTATCCTACGATACCGCACATTTTTCATTAACCTCCTAATTAAAACAGAGTGACGGCGCTTCTGTCGCGCGGTTGCCCGCGTTTTTGTACACCGTCCGGCGGCTTCTCTGTCAAGCCGGGAAGCATCCGCCGAAATTCGATCAGCTTCCATCCTCGTCATCCTCTTTGCCCCGCGGCAAGCACCGATTGGATTCATAATGGGGGTAACAAAAAGGCTCAGGCGCTTTATTCTTTCTTATTTTTCAAAATGCAACAAAACAAATACTTTTTCAGACACCTCCCCCGATGCTATAACAAATATTAAAGCATAAAATACACAATTTGTCAACCTTTTCTTTTGCATTTCTGACAAATATTACCACGAAAACGTGCAAGGTTTTGAAAAC
>CACWOA010000272.1 GCA_902762395.1 uncultured Ruminococcus sp. | reverse complement strand
CCGCCAAGGCGGAATATCCTGTTTGCTACACCTGCCTCTACTGCGGCGCGGAAAACCGGGACACGCTGCGATATGAGGCTACGAGGGTCGAAACCGTGAGATACACGCACAACCGTCATTACCAAGAGGAAATCAACGAGAAAAAAAGTCAGCTTCAGTCGGAGATGTACGCCTCTTTTGAAAAAGGGGTCGATTTGGAGCGAAGACAAGTGGAAGGTGTTGCCGCTTTCTGGGAGGCTTGTCAGGGAGAGGATATGCCGTCGAGTCCGATGATAACGCTTAGGCTGCCCGACAAGGAATACTGCTGTCACCAGTGTTTCAAGGTGCAGCCCTACGCTGCATCCTATTCGCCCCCTTTGCAAACTGTGTCAGCCATATCCGGAGTGGTGGCACTCTTCTCGGCTCTTTGCGGCTTGATGTTTTTTGTCATTTCGTTCGGCAGAGACGAGCAGCTCTTCCCGACGCTGGCTGCCATATTCGGCGCAGCGGCGGTGGTGCTGCTACCCGTATTTCTGTGGAGCTTCCGCCAATCGAGAAGAGAGCAGACCGCGCTGCAATACAAAGAATGGCACGCCATCCCCTACGCGCCGGAAAAACTGCCGCAATTCACCAAACAAATTGCGCGGGAAGAAGAATCTTAAGCGAAGAAAACGCAATCTGATGACATGAACGGAGGTTTCATTGATAATGGCTTTATTCCATTTTGGACAAAAGAAAACGACATTCAAGAAAACGCCGCAGACTTTTGAGGAATGGACGGACTTCATGCTGACGCAGACGGACGACACAAAAGCCGGAGAAGCGGTTCACACGCTCACGCAAATGTGCTGGCACATGCCCATCGCGCAATCCCTGCCGTGCATGGCGTGGCTGGCGAACCGGACGGTGGAAACGGCACAGTCTGACAGCAACCGGCAGCGGGCGCTTGAGGTGCTCACGCAGGTCTTGAACCGTCCCACCTACGCTCCGGGTTGTTCGGGACCGGATCACTATATGGATGCCGCTCTGATGTACTGGGAGGAAACGGAAGCGGTGGAAAAAGCAGTCTTGAACCTCTACCAAAGCGGAGGAAGCATGGTTCACGACACCATCCGAAACATTGCCTGTGACGGGAATTGTTCGCGTCCTGCGGGCGTCAATACCATTGATCCTGCTTTCCTTCGACCGATTTATGCCGAAACGCTAGAGGATGCCTCATGTCGAAGGAGATATGTAAATGACAGACCTTCGTGGCATTTTGACCCCTTGAATGAGGGCTACGAGGCGGACAACGACTATATTTTTCCGATTTTTGATTTTATCGTGCATCACAGGGACGACATGACTCCGGAACTTGTCAGCGAATTGACGGATATATTTAACAAAAAGCTGCACGGCGCAAGAGATCGGCGCGGCAGTTGGGTAAACAAACAGAATGTTCCTTATTTGTCGGATTATTTCAAAACTTACTATCTGCGTTCTCTCGGACGGGAGGACGACACCGCATTGGCGGAGTGGTTCACGGAAACATTCTGCACGGAGAAGGCAGACTAAACGTGCGAAAGGAGACAATACAACATGGCAAGCAAAGACAATTTACCTGTGTGGATACAGGAAAACGTACCGGATGACGCGGTGTGGAGCGAGTATTATCTCATAGCAAGAAAAGAGGAAACCCGAAGCGGCAACCGCGTTCACATCAACCAGACGCTCAAGGAGCCTCAAGAAGCCAGCATTTCGGGAAAAGAAGTGAAGGACTATCTGAGGCAATCGTCTTCCGTCACAACGTGGATCGTTCTTATCGTCATCGGCATCGCGCTCCCGCTGCTGATGACGGTGTTGAAAGAGCCGATGGAAATGAGCAGCGGTTTTCTGACGGTTTGGTATATTCTCGCAGTTTTACTTGTCGTAAGCGGTATTGTCATGCTTGTCAAAAGCAGACAGCTTGCCGCCAGCCTGCAATCCATCGACTCGTGGGAAGCGCTGGAACCGCTGATCGAATTGGCATTGACCGATAAGGTATATAACGCGGAAATCGCCGCACGAAAGGAAGAAGAAGGCGAACAAGGGGCGGCCTACGCGGGGTATTTCTGCATTCCCGCCCACGCGGCCGTCCGGGAGGATTTTGAAAAGGCCAAATCCAATTTCGGTTTGCAGGAAAACATCAGGACTTCACTGGTACAGGCCGCTGCCGCCATTCCGGCGGAGGGACAAAAGCTGGTCAAAAAGCAGTAGCATCAACGGAGGTGAAGGATTGCTATGAAAAGAGTCATTGCTTTTTTAGCGGAGACCTTTTATGAATTGCTCTTAAACAAGACGATTGTGTTTATCGCCCTGCCGCTGCTCTTTTTGGCGGCCTGGCAGATAGGTGAAGATGAGATCGTCCGGGTATTTGGCATGATATTGTTTTACTGTTCCGTTGGATGGCTGCTGTTCTGCCTGCTGCAAGGATGGATCCTGCGCCGAATGGACAACGAACGCTGGCAGGCCTTGCGCGACAGTGCCAATGACGGCAAGCCGTTTTATCTGACCAAAAACGCGTGGTATCTCGGCATTGTCGCCATTCTGCTGCTGGTTGCCTCAATTGGTATGTTGCTGAGTCGTACGCCGTCCCCGGCACCATGGCTGTTGGCAATACTGGATATGCTCTCTGTGATATATCTGGTGTGGTTCATTTCTCGTTTGATGCACATCAAAGACGGCAACAATACAAGCGGCAATCACTGATTAAGCTGTCAAATCGGAGGTATTACGATGAATCCTATAACGATGAAAGTACTCTTTTTTAAAGTGATAGGCGTGATAATTGCTATCGTCGGTCTGATTTTACCGGGAGCAATGGTCAACAGATCAGAACGGTACAAGACCTTGGGAAATTTTGTCAAATGGTCGCTGTGGTTTATCGTAGGAATTGCCATTGCGGGATTGGGCGTATGGATTTTCCGACTTGGCAGATGAACCGCAAACGTGCTGATTTGATGTCAAAAGTCGGAATACATTTGAAAAAAGCAAACGGCAACATAACCCCGTCAGAAACGATTTAAGCAATCATCTCTGACGGGGTTAGT
>CACWOA010000271.1 GCA_902762395.1 uncultured Ruminococcus sp. | reverse complement strand
GGAGTGTGGCTTGTTAGTTGCCATAAAACGTTCGACTTTACGAGCCGTCCAACCCTCACTGATAATCTTTGGGAGAACCTTTTTGATGGTCTTCTCATCAGCAGCGAGGACTTAGCCTCTGTTTTTACCCTTCTTCTCAACAACGGGCAGTATAACGGACAGCAGATTCTGTCGCAGAAAGCCGTTGACGAAATGCTGACCAAGCAATGTGAGACAAAGAAGAATTTTGAACAGTGCATCGGCATCCGTAAATTTGAAAAGCTGGTGGACAACCGGGATATGTATTATCACAACGGCACCGCCTACGGCATCCTTTCCCTCATGGCACTGGATATGAATGACAAAAGCGGTGTAGTGGTCATCACTTCCGGCGCTGATTCCACCCGAAACGACAACACCGTCTTTGCGGTGTGCGACGATGTGCTGCATTACTGCTACAGCGACATTCTGAAATAATCCCCCCCAAAAAACCGCTCGGACGCCGTAACATCCGAGCGGTTTTTACTTCTTCACATCACCATCAGCTTTTCCGTCATATCCGCCCCGCAGGGCTGGATCCGCGGTGTCATAAGCGCCCACAGATCGTCGGCATGGCATTCCAGACGGTAGACGTTCTGCGCCTCCGCCGGCAGGTCGAGGGTCTGACGGTAGGTCGTAATCAACGGCAGACGGGGACGCATGGCCGACAGCAGTCCTCTCCCCCGCGCGTTCATGCCGAGAATGCGGATATAGGGCAGCCGTTCGCTGTGAACGGAACGCACACCGAGGAACGCGGACAGAATGATGCGGCGGATGCGAGCGTGACTGTAGCGCTTCGATTTGACCGAGGCGTACAGTTCCTCTAAGGAAGAGGATGTCCGCACACTGTCAAAAACACGGTTTTCCAGACCTTCGGAAACATCGGGCAAACGCGCCAGTTGCTCCTTCGTCATGCCTCGCAGACGGGACAGAATGGCGCGTTCGCATATTTTCAGATCAGCAGGCATTTTTCCGTCCGACCAAAGCTGTGTCAGACTGTCATAACAAAACGCGGGCAGATAGTTTTTCACACTTTTCCAGTCTTCTTCATGCAGCATCTTTCGTATGGCGGTGGCGGAGGCAAATTGTCCGGAAGCGTCGAGGGAATCATGGTCCGCCCCTTCCCGTGTCACGCCAACGGGAAGCATGGGAGAACGCAAACGATGCAGCGCACGGATATATTCCACCGCCAACGTGTTGTTGGGTCTGCAGAGAATATCCGCCACCCGGTCGCCGTACACCTCGCGGATGGCCTGTGTGCGGGCGGCGGCGAAGTTTTTTCCCTGTGCCAGTTCCCTGTCCAGCACAGGCTTCACCGCCGCATCCGACAGCGCGTTCGCGGCGGCGGTCAGTTCCTCCGTACTGCCGCATTCCATGCCAAAGCTGAGATAATCCACGCACCCCAGCGCATCCGCCAGTCCCACACCGCCCTGCGAGAATGTCTCGGCGCCCGCACAGGCAAAGGGCAGCGGCAGCTCGATCACCAGGTCTGCGCCGCCGAGCAGCGCCATACGCGCCCGGCTGTATTTGTCAGCCACGGCGCAGTCGCCCCGCTGCACAAAATTGCCGCTCATGATGACAACAACGGCTTCCGCTCCCGTTGCTTCCCGCGTGCGGACGATATGACGGGCATGTCCGTTGTGAAAAGGGTTGTATTCCGCGATAATCGCGGCGGTTTTTCCTGGGGAGGAATGATTCATTCACCGACACCTTCCTGTCCAATGGATTCTCAAAAAAACAATAAAAATGAATAAATATAAAAAATCGTAAAAAAATTGAGTGAGTTTTTCATCAAATCCTTGAAATTTCTGTTATAATGTACTATTATATAAGTAAGAATATGCAAATGCAAATGTTTTTTCGCAGTATTCCCACATATTTTTTCAGGACAGGAGATAATACCCATGAAAATTCTTGTTATCAACGCAGGCAGCTCCTCCCTCAAGTATCAGCTCATTGATATGGACAACGAGCAGGTCATCGCAAAGGGTCTTTGCGAGAGAATCGGCATCGAGGGCAGCAAGCTCACCCACAAGGTCAACGGCGAGTCCTATGTGACCGAAGTACCTATGACCAACCACACCGAGGCGTTCAACGCCGTCAAGGACGCCCTCACTTCCGGCGAAGGCAAAGTGGTGGACGATCTCTCCGAGATTTCCGCACTGGGTCACCGCGTCGTACAGGGCGGTTCGCTCTTTAAGGATTCCTGCCTTGTCACCGACGAGGTCATCGAGGGCATCCGCGAACTCAGCCCCCTCGCGCCTCTGCACAACCCCGCCCACATTCAGGGCATTGAAGCGGCTGTCGATGTGTTTGGCAAGGACGTGCCGCAGGTCGCGGTGTTCGACACCTCATTCCACTCCACCATGCCCGCCAAGGCATACACCTTCGGCGTTCCCTATGAATATTATGAGAAATACGGCGTGCGCCGCTACGGCTTCCACGGCACCAGCCACAGATATGTCACCGGCAGATGCCTCGAATTGCTCGGCAAGTCCGAAAATCCCGAAGGCACCCGCATCATCAACTGTCACCTCGGCAACGGTTCCTCCATCTCCGCTGTCAAGGACGGCAAGGTCATCGACACCTCGATGGGTCTGACGCCGCTCGACGGCTTTATCATGGGCACCCGTTCCGGTTCGCTCGATCCCTCGGTTGTCACCTTCATCATGGAGAAGGAAGGTCTGTCCGCCTCCGAGATGGACGCTATCCTCAACAAGAAGTCGGGTATGCTCGGTCTGTCCGGCGTTTCGAGCGATGACCGCGACGTCACCGCCGCTGCCAGAGAGGGCAATGAAAGAGCCATTCTCACCCACCAGATTCTGGAATATCAGATTGCGAAGTTCATCGGCAGCTACTATGTCGCACTCGGCGGCATGGATGCGCTGGTCTTCACAGCGGGTATCGGTGAGAACCAGACGGTTCACCGCTCCAAGATCTGCCGTTACCTCGAATGCCTCGGCGTAGAACTGGATGAGGAAGTCAACGCCTCCATCCACGGCAAGGAAGCCGAAATCTCCACCCCCGAAAGCCGCG
>CACWOA010000270.1 GCA_902762395.1 uncultured Ruminococcus sp. | reverse complement strand
CCTTGACCACCATGTCAATCCACATGGCAAACATGCTGTCCGCATTGGCAAACAGAATAATCAGAATCAGCACCACCGGGATGGAAAGCACCAGACCCAGACCGATTTTGGAACCCGTGCCGCCTTTTTTGGCGGATTTGTCCTTATTCAGCCCCAGCACCGTTTTGAAAGTGGTCACCAGATTCATAAACGGATAGGCGATAAAGGTGGAACAAGCGTCGGCCAGCAGTTCATAGGAGAAAGGCTTTCCCGCCGTGCAGCCCGCAATCATGGTAGTCTGCACCATGGCAATGGCGAGCGAAAGCAGCAGGCCGATGGCTTTCGGCAAAGGATTCGACCACACCGCAAACGACCCCAGAAGCGCGATCTGCGGCAGGAAGAGCAGCGCCGCCCCAAGCGACACCTTCTTCTTTTGTTTAAACATAATGAAAGGCAGATAAATCAGATAAAACGCCGCCCCCATCACCGTCATGCCAACGCCCGTGTGCCCAATCCAGACGGAACGGGCGCAGAACCACCCGAAAAGAATGGAAAAGACGGTGAATAGTCCGATATTCATGGAGCGCAGCGTATTTTCCGCCTCCACCGCGTAAGCAGGCTTTTGCATGACGTAACCGCCGGGAACCCCCTGCTGCGCGACCGACGCATACTGCGCGTAATAATTGGGCGGCTGATAGACGGGCGGCTGCTGATAAACCGGCGGCTGAACGCCCTGCGCAATCGGCTGGTTCGGATAGGAAGGGGCGCCGGAGGCATTCCCCCCGCTGGGTTGATAACCGTTGACATTGTTGTTCATGACGATAGCTCCTTTCCGTGAGGTTCATGTGAAAGGCTATAATCTATAGCAATCGCGCTTCTTTACGGATAAAATTATTGATTGACGTTGTCCATCAGCTGAGAACGGTATTTCTGAGACAACTGCTGGTATTTGCTCTCCTTTTCGGGCTTGACCTTTTTGCCGATAAAGCGGCGCGCCGATTTCCACGCCTTTCTGGTGCCGTCCGAAAGAAGACTTTCCACATATTCCATGCGTTCCTCCCCCGTGATATGGTTGAGGATGGTCATGGTGATGATGCTCTTGACGTCCATATCGCCGGTAGCGTACATCTTGTCCAAAAGTGCGAAGAAATCCTCCGCGTTTTTCTTGCAGTTCTTGTCTCCCAGCATCTTGTCCACTGCTGCGTTGACGACCTCGTCGCAGAATTTGTTGTGCAGCAGCATACCGTAATGCTCCTTGTGCTGAAGCAGCGGCTCACGGCATTCCGGCAGCACGGCGGGAATACGGTTGGCAAAATAGACGGCGGAATTTTCGTCGTTTTCGCGTTCCTTTTTGCTCAGCTTGCGGGAAGCCGCGGGAATGACCGGGGCGGACACGTCTACCCCCGCAAAAGTCTCCGCGAACTCGTTCGCCACCGACGCCGCCTCGCGCAGATCGGCGGATTCGTCCTCCGACGGCTCAAAGAAATAGCTCTGCATCTGCTCAAAATCGTCATCGGCGCAGTCAGCCTCTCCCTTGAAAAGGAAGAATCGCTTCACATCGGGCGAATAGACGATCTTCGCCTTGACCGAACCGTCTGTCAGCACTACGCTTTCATTGCCGCCCTGACTGTCGGACGACATCACGCGGAACGCGCTGAGATTTTCCATAAACCTGCCTGTCACCGCTTCAAAATAATTGCTCATAGTCTCTCACAAAACCTCCGTTTGATTTCAGCATACACCTTTTATCGGTGTTTGTCAATAATATTTTACTGTTTTTCAATAAAATTACAAAACTGTAACTATCGAATCCGCCTTTACCACCTAATTATAGCACATCTTCCCCCAATAATCAATGCGAACTTCTCTTTTTCTCCTTGAAAGCACCGCAGAAATGTGATATTATAATAGATAAGAAAACCGACTGCCAATCCATCACCAAAAGGAGCGAACCTACATGAAAATATCGACCAAAGGGCGATACGCCCTCAGACTGATGCTTGACCTGGCGGAGCATCGCAACAACGGATTCACTGCGCTCAAGGACGTCGCCGAGCGGCAGAACATTTCCAAAAAATACCTCGAACAGATCATCCCCATGCTCAACACACCCGAAATTCTCCAGACCAACAGGGGCTTTCAGGGCGGTTACCGGCTCGCCCAGTCTCCCGAACATTACACGGTCGGCATGATCCTGCGTCTCACCGAGGGAAGCCTCGCGCCTGTCGCCTGCCTCACACAGTCCCCCAACACCTGCGAACGCGCCGAGCAGTGCGCCACGCTTTTTGTGTGGGAGGGGCTCAACAAGGTCATCACCGAGTATCTTGACAGCATCACGCTCCAGGATATCCTTGACCGTCAGCTTGCCAGTTATTCCAACGACTATATTATCTGATTTTTCATCCTATTTTACGGACAGGAGCGATATGAGCTATGAAACATTCCACCGTGTACATTCCCCTCTCCCCGAAACGCAAGGCTGCGGCGCTGCTGACAGCGTTCTTTCTGCTTTTCACATGTGCTTCCTGCGGTTCCGACCCCGTCGCCCGCCGCATCCGGCAAAACGGCGGACTGAAGGTCGGCTATTGCTCCTGTGCGCCCTCTGAGGACGCCCCCTTTGTCATCAGCGGCGATAACGGCGACAGCGGCATGACCGCCGAACCTGCCGCCGAAATCGCGCAGGAAATGGACGTTGACGTTTCCTTTGTACGCCTGCGTTCCGATGAAGCCTACGCCGCGCTGCTCGACGGCAGCGTGGACTGCCTCTGGAATGTCGCCACCCCCGCCAAGGAATACGTCGCCTCGGTGAGGACGGTTGAAACCGGCATTTATTACCGGCAGGTCATCATGACTCCCGCGAAAAGCGGCGTTACCCGTCTTGCGGACGTGCGCGGCAAGACGATGGCGGTGGTCAGCGGTTCCGACGCGCAGACCGAGCTTCACAACGCCTCCGTGATGGAGAGCAGTCTCAAAGAAATCAAAGTTTACGACACGATGGCGCAGGTCATGGAGGCTCTCGCATCCGGTCAGGCGCACTGCGCCGCTGTGGACGAACCGCAGGCGCTGTATGCCGCCGCGCAGAAC
>CACWOA010000269.1 GCA_902762395.1 uncultured Ruminococcus sp. | reverse complement strand
TTGCGGCGATCCCCGATACCACTGCCGAAAACACAGATGAATATGCCGCGCTTCATGAGGCGATAGGAAAATTGACGAAAAAACAGAGAGCGGTCGTGGCGCTGTTCTATTTTCGTGATTTCAGCATCAGCGACATCGCCGAAATGCTGAAAATACCGGAGGGCACAGTAAAATCAAGATTGTCGGCGGCAAGAGCTGAGATAAAAAGGAGGCTTGAAAATGAGGCGTGAAAGTATAGCGGAAACGGATTTGGATAATATGCTGTACGCGTATTGCGGACGAACGGCTCAAGAGCCGTTCAAACGCGAAAAACGGCGTAAGGTTTTTATAACAAAACCCGCGCTGTGTTTGGTTTTAGCTTTGTTTGTCACAGTCGTAATGTCGGTTTATGCTGTTGGTTTATCAACAAATCGGGATAATGCTCCGGCAAAAAAGCTGTATGCTTTTTCGGTTGAAAAGCTTGCGGCGTTTTCCAAAGAAAAAACAATTCAGGAAAAAACCGCGCGAAAAGGTGTGGGCGCGTGGCAGCCGCGCATCGAGTACGCTGACGGCAATATGGTCGTTTTTACGGTCGCGACAGGGGCGTTTGTTTTTGACTATCAAGCCGGGGAGTTTATCAATACCTTTGATTTGGAGAAAATCGGCGTACCCGCTTTTGCTCAAGGGGACAGCTTTTCAACACTGACGGTTTCAATGGACGGTAAATACGGACTTTTGTATTCATGTGATGGCACTTGACGACAAATCATACAAGTTCCTGAAGGAATATGAATGTGAGTCGGTGGCGTTTCCGCTGATTTCAACCGGCGCTTTCGGCTACCCGAAGGAGGAGGCGCTGAACATAGCAATCAAGGAAATCAGCGCGTTCCTGCTGCAAAACGACATGACCGTGTATATCGTGGTTTACGATAAGGGTTGTTTTCAGGCGAGCAAAAGGCTGCTAAGCGACATAGAGGAATATATCGACGAAAATTATGTCGAAACGCACACAAGCGCAAGGAACCGGACAATTTTTCACTCTGTCACGGAGCAAAGAAATGACAGCGCCGCCCTTCCCTTATCCGCTGCTGTCCCCCTTTTCAGTGACACATGGGGTGACGCAGATCAGGCAGATCAGGAGGAAAGCCTTGACGAAATGCTCAGCCGGCTGGACGAGAGCTTTTCGCAAATGCTCCTGCGAAAGATAGACGAGCGCGGCATGACCGACGCCCAGTGCTACAAAAAAGCCAATATCGACCGCAAGCTTTTTTCCAAGATTCGCAGCAACGTCAATTATAAGCCCAGCAAGCCTACCGTTCTCGCGTTTGCCATCGCATTGGAGCTTTCACTCGACGAAACCAACGAAATGCTGATGAAAGCGGGTTTTGCCCTGTCACACAGCCATAAATTTGACGTTATCGTGGAATATTTCATCAAAAACAAGCGCTATGACATTTTTGAAATCAACGAGGTGCTTTTCTCCTTTGACCAGATGATGCTCGGCGCATAGAGCGAATTCTTTCTGTCAAAAAAACAGATGTCGCATAGCAGGCGACCACAAAGCCGGCTCCTTCCTATATAATATAGTTGCAAAGTGAGGGAACGAAAAAACGGCATCGTCCGTCACTGACTACATTTTATCGGAGGTTTTACACATGAAAAACAACCTGACAGAACTGGTATTTATCCTGGACAGAAGCGGTTCCATGGCGGGACTGGAGAGCGACACCATCGGCGGTTTCAATTCGCTGATCGAAAAGCAGCGCAAGCAGGAGGGCGAATGCTATGTTTCGGTGGTTCTTTTCGATAACGAGAGCGAAGTGCTTTATGACCGCGTCAGACTGGAAGACGTCAGAAAAATGACCGATGATGACTACACCGTGAGAGGATGCACCGCACTTATCGACGCGATCGGCGGAGCCATTCATCACATCGGCAACATTCACAAATACACACGCCCTGAGGATGTGCCGGAGCATACAATGTTTGTCATCACCACCGACGGCATGGAAAACGCCAGCCGCCGCTACACCAGCGATCAGGTAAAAAAGATGGTGGAACGCCAGAAGGAAAAGTACGGCTGGGAGTTCCTCTTTATCGGCGCCAATATCGACTCGGTGGAGACGGCGAAACGCTTCGGCATTGACGAAGACCGCGCCGTCAACTATCACGCAGATCGCAGAGGAACGGGCGTTCTGTACGAAGCCGTGAGCTGCACAGTGGGAAATATGCGCTCCGGCGCGGGCGTTCAGAAAAACTGGAGCGACAGCATTAACGAAGACTACCACAGCAGACCCACTGATAAACGCCGTAAGTAATCCGTGACGGTCGGGGGCGCGGCAATGAGCTATGGAGCGATGGCAGGCAAGGCTTCCTCCGTTTTTCCGTCAATCCGCCTGCTGAATTCCGCCCTTCTCCGGCGCTGTTGCGTTTGTCCGGACAGCAAAAAGAGGCCGCCTCACGAAGAAATGTGAGACAGCCTCTTTTGCGTGCTATTTGATAATGAAAAACGGAAAACCTATTGATAAATTCACTGATATTTGCTACAATGTAGTAGGAAATGGCGGGATAACAGGGCGGGTTTACCCGTTCATAGCAATATACGAAAGGATATGTGAGCGATATGTACGGAAAAAACGAAAAGAAAAAGATGCTCTCCGGTCGATTATACAGTCCCAGAGACGATAAGGCGCTTGAGCAGGACGAAAAAAAGTGCCGTATGCTGGTAAGGCTGTTTAACGGCACCACGGAAGAACAGAATGATTACCGCCGTCAGTTGATGACCGAGCTTCTCGGAGGATGCGGAAAACACTTTCATATAGAACCTCCGGTACATTTTGACTTCGGATGCAATACCTATATAGGCGAGAATTTCTACTCGAATTTCGACTGCGTGATTCTTGATGTGAACAAAGTTGTAATCGGTGACAACGTCCTTTTCGGACCGAAGGTGTGCGTTTTCACAGCCGGACACCCCATCGACCCGGATATCCGCAACGAAGTGCTGCAATATGGATATCCCGTCACCATAGGTGACAACGTGTGGGTGGGCGGTAATACCGTCATCAATCCCGGCGTGTCGATCGGCGACAA
>CACWOA010000268.1 GCA_902762395.1 uncultured Ruminococcus sp. | reverse complement strand
CACGGAAAACACAGAAAACACAGAAAACACGGAAAACACACAAAACACGAAAAACAGCAACACATCCAGCAATACGACCAGCAATACGACCAGCAGCAAGGTCAGCGCTTCGGATTATCAGACCACCAATATGGTCGATACCAAGGCGCAGTCTTCCGTTTCCAAAGCAGTTGCCAGCAAGGATATCAAGGTCAAAGCGGGAGATACCGTCCTCACGGGTGACGCGGTGAGTTCCGGCGTGTATTTCAGCGTATCTGATGTTTCCGCAGACGATAAGAAGGCGGTGGTGGCGCTGCTGAAAGAAGCAAAAATCACCTCCAACTATGTCCTTTTGGATTTCTCGCTCAAATACGGTAATACGACCGCCACGATGCAGGATGGCAGTATGCAGATTACAGCCAATGTCCCCAAAGAATGGAAGACGGTCAAGGGCTATGATGGGACGGTTTGCCATTACGAAAACAAAAAGCTGACCAAAATCAAGCCCAGTTCGGTTTCCGATAAGGGGATCGTCTGTGAGACATCCGGTCTCAGTCCCTTCGTCCTGTCGCGTGTTTCCACCGGCAAGGAAGTGGAAAACGTCAAAACCGGCGACAGCCTCACATCCACGGTCGCTGCCATCTATCTCGCGGCGGTCTCCGTCTTCATGATTATCGTAGTCAGCATTAAACTCAGAGTGGCAAAAGGCAGACTGAATCAGATTCGCAGAGCGGCATTCTGAACCCGCAATCCGACTGTCTTCCGTTAAGAAATCATCAAACACAACGTCGGGAGCCGACGCATGAAACAGAACCATGCGTCGGCTCCCGTTTTCTTTATTTCTGCCAATGTCATACAAATCTCACGGTCAGAGAAAAAATTTACATCTGTTGCATTGACATTACAAGCATTTTCACGCATGATATAATATGTATTAATCTATGTAAATCCGGTGATAATGATGAGAAACTTAAAATATGAATTCAGCCGTGTGGGACAGGCGCTGCTCGACGCGTTCCACTGTGGCAGAGCGCTGGTGGCACATAAGCATATGGGGGCGCATTTCTCCTGCGAGGACGGACAAACCGGCGTCCGCTTTACCCTTTACGCCCCCTATGCCGTCAAAATCGCAGTCATCGGAGATTTCAACGGCTGGAACGAAAATGTGCATCTCATGCACAAGATCGATCCGCTGGGGGTATATTCTGTCTTTGTGCCCAACGCTGTCAAAGGACAACTGTATAAATACCGTATCTGGCAGACCGGCGGCAGTGTCTGCGACAAAGCCGATCCCTATGCCGCGATGGGACAGCGCCGCCCCTACAATTCCTCCGTCATCATGGAGGTGGACGACAGCGCCTTCACCGACTACGAGTGGATGCGCAGCCGCAGCCGCTGCTTTGAAAAGCCGCTCAATATCTATGAGGTACATTTAGGCGCGTGGTGCCGAAAGCCTGTCGGCAACACCGAACAAAGCTGGCACACCTACGACGAGATTGCGGAACGGCTTGCCAATTACGCCCTCGAAAACGGCTTTACTCATGTGGAGCTAATGCCGCTTACGGAGCATCCCTATGACGGCTCATGGGGCTATCATGTCAGCGGTATGTTTGCCGCCACCTCCCGCTATGGCTCCCCGCAGCAGCTCATCAAGCTCATTGACGTCTGCCACAACAAGGGCATCGGCGTGATTCTCGATTTTGTCATGGTGCATTTCGTCCGCGACAGCTTCGGATTGGGACGCTTTGACGGCACCCCTCTCTACGAATATCCCATGGACTATATGGCTAACAGCGAGTGGGATTCCTACAATTACGATTTTTACAAAGGCGAGGTGCAGAGCTTTCTGCTGTCGGCGGCCTATTTCTGGCTGCATACCTATCATTTTGACGGACTGCGCATTGACGCGGTGAGCAACATCATCTACTGGCAGGGACAAAGCGAACGCGGCGTCAATCAGGGCGCAGTGGAATTTATGCGCCGTTTCAACGACGAACTCCACGCGGTCTGTCCCGAAGTCATGATGATTGCGGAAGATTCCAGTTCCTACTACAATGTCACCTCGCGCTACGCCGATCATTGGCATCTCGGCTTTGATTACAAGTGGGACATGGGCTGGATGAACGATACGCTTAAATATTTCTCCATCGACCCCTTCTTCCGCCGCGGCAGTCATGACAAGATTACCTTCTCGATGGATTACTACAACGCCGAAAATTACCTTCTCCCCTTCTCTCACGACGAGTCTTCTCACGGAAAGAAATCTATTTTAGGAAAGATGTGGGGGGACGCCAAGCAGAAATTTGCCCAGTGCCGTGCGCTGTATGTCTATATGTTCACCCACCCCGGCAAAAAGCTCAATTTCATGGGCAACGAATTTGCGCAGTTGGATGAATGGAAGATCACGGAGGAAATCCACTGGTTCGAGCTGCAAAACGAATACAACGGCAAATTCTACGCCTTTTTCAGAGAAATGAGCCAGATCTACCGCTGGTACCCGTCACTCTGGGAGATGGATTACAACGGCGTGGGCTTCGAGTGGCTTGACCGTACCGACGATTACAACAATATCTTCACCTATATCCGCCGGGGCGGCGGTCAGGAAGTGGTGGTGGCGCTCAATCTATCCACCAATCCGCAATACAAATATGTATTAGGTCTAAAGCACCGCGGCACAATCGAAGAATTCATGTGCAGCGACGATGTGCAGTACGGCGGCGAAGGTCTGACGCACAATGTCAAGCAGGAGATCTCGCCCTATCCTCATAAGGAATTCCCGTTCAGTGTAACAGTGCAGTTGGCGCCGCTCTCGGGACATATCTTTTTACTTCACGACCCTGCCAATGAAACATCCAACACACAGATTTCGGAATCATTGTAAAATGACCGATGATCGAAAAATGACAATCTGCTGCAACCTGGTATGACACCTGGAATCAGTGAAGCTGCATTCATTGATTCCAGGCGCCCCTTCTCTCGTCAAGCCATCTTATCCTTGATGTGCATTTACTTTGAATCTATAAATGAGCATATTCGTTATATTGTACAAAGGACAATGGACAATCGCGCCATGTAGGGGACGGCGTCCTCGACGTCCCGATGCGATACGGCTAAAT
>CACWOA010000267.1 GCA_902762395.1 uncultured Ruminococcus sp. | reverse complement strand
ACAGCGCCCCGCTTCCCCCAACGGACAGCGCCCCGCTTCCCCCAACGGACAGCGCCCCGTCCGGCAGAACAACGGACAGAACACATCTCGAACCGCCGCCAACCGTCCTATGTCCGAAGAATTTCTCAATGATCGCAGTAACCGGCGCAGACAGCGCTCGGTCGGTTTTTCGTCAGACAGTGACCCGAATGAGTTTCAGAACGTACACGATGACCAATATTACAACGCCCCAAGAGCCGTTGACCCCCGTCGCCGCAACGAAGCTTCCGATGAGATGTTCTCGGAAAACCGCGCGGTTTCCTCCATTGGTTCTTTCCGGATGAATTATGACGGCGCAGACCAGACGGGGACCGCGCCGACCGTCGGCGCGGGGATTCTATCCAAGCCGCTGATCTTCGGTGCGCTGGCACTTGCCGCCGTTGCCGTCACCGTTGTAATCGCTGTTGTGATAGGCAGCGGAAAAAGCAGCGGCAAAACCGCCGCCACGACGGACGGCAGCGCCAAAAAATACGAATTCAAGATTCCCGATACGGTGACGGTCGGCGGTGAAACCGTTGACACAGGCACCGATTTCATTGAACTGACCGAAGCCGATCTCACCGATATCAGCGACTTGTCCTATTGCTATCTGGTCAAGAGTCTGTTTCTCAACAACAACCAGATCACCGACATCTCGCCGCTGGCCGATTGCCTTACCCTTCAGACACTCGATCTGTCGGACAACCTGATTGCCGACCTTTCCCCGCTGGCGCAACTGAATATGCTGTCCGACCTCAAAGTCAACAACAACAGCGTGTCGGAGCTTTCGCCCCTCTCCGGGATGGAAAATATGGAATATCTGGAGCTGAGCAACAACCAGATTGTGGATATTTCGCCCATAGGGGAACTTTCCTCGCTGCACCAGCTTTCCCTTGCCCACAACCGGATCACCGATTTGTCGCCCCTATCGCAGCTCTCTCTGCTGACGACGCTCGACGTCAGCAGCAATCAGATCGGTTCCGTGGCGGCGCTGTCGAACGTAAGCAATCTTTCCTCGCTCAATCTCAGCGACAACAGCATCTCCGACGTCACAGCGCTCGGCAAGCTGTCCAAGCTCAATATGCTCTATCTGAAAAACAATCCCGTGAGCGACGTTTCCGCCCTTGCCGGTCTGAAAGATCTGGTGGAGCTTGATCTGAGCGGCACCAATGTCAGCGCAAAGGACATAGAGACCCTCAAAAAAGCGCTTCCCGCCTGCAATATCACCAAATAATCCGGCAAGACAGAGAATAAAGAAAAAATCCGTATCCGAAAACGCTTTTTCCGCGCATCGGATACGGATTTTTTTGCGGCATTCATCAAGAAATCATTATCCTTCGATGACCTGATAGCCCTGCTGTTCTACCGTGGATTTGAGCAATTCGTCGGAAATCCCGTCCTTGCAGGTGACGACCGCCGTCCCCTTCTTATGGCTGACCTCCGCCTTTTCCACGCCGTCGAGCGCTTCGAGCGCGTTTTTCACTCTCGCCTCGCAATGCTCGCACATCATGCCTTCTACTTTCAGTGTCTTTTTGTTTTTTCCAAACATATCTTCTTCCTCCGTATCTTGTGAATTGTTGATTGCAAACGCCTGCACCGGCTTTGCCTGCCTGTCTCTCTTGGCACTGCGGATATCAAACAGATTCAGCCGCAGCGCGTTGGAAACCACGCAAAAACTGGACAGACTCATCGCCGCCGCGCCGAACATGGGGCTGAGTTTCCATCCGAACAACGGAATCCATACGCCTGCCGCCAGCGGGATCCCGATGATGTTATAGAAAAACGCCCAGAAAAGATTCTGATGGATGTTGCGCAGTGTGGCGCGGCTCAGCCGGATCGCGGCGGGTACGTCGCTGAGGCGGTTCTTCATCAGCACCACATCCGCTGCGTCTACCGCGATATCGGTACCCGCGCCGATGGCTATGCCGATGTCCGCGCGGGTAAGGGCAGGCGCGTCGTTGATGCCGTCGCCCACCATCGCCACTTTGCCGTATTCCTTCAGGCGGCGGATCACGCTTTCCTTGCCGTCGGGCAGCACGCCCGCGATGACCTCATCTACCCCTGCCTGACGACCGATGGCACGGGCGGTGCGTTCGTTATCCCCCGTCAGCATGACCACGCGGACGCCCATTCCACGCAGCTCTTTGACCGCCTGCGGACTGTCGGCTTTCAGCGTGTCGGCAACGGCGATCACGCCCAGCAGCTGCCCGTCCCGGCTGAAAAACAGGGGGGTTTTGCCCTCCTGGGCAAGCGCCTCCGCATCTGCCTTGACCGCTTCGGAAAGCGCCGTGCCTTCGCTGATGAATCTGCGATTGCCCCCCGTGAGAAGCGCGCCGCCGCACCGCGCGGTCAGACCGTTGCCGGGCAGCGCCTGAAAATCCTCGACCTGTGCCGCCGTCAGATGCCGCTGCTGTGCCGCCGCAACAATCGCTTTCGCCAGCGGATGCTCGCTTCTGCTCTCCAGCGCAAAGGCGGTCGAGAGCAGCTCCTCCTCACTGACGCCTCCGGCAGGCAGCAGATCGGTGACTTCCGGCGTGCCTTGGGTGATGGTGCCTGTCTTGTCAAGCGCCACGATCTGCACCTTGCCCGCTTCTTCGAGAGAAGCCGCCGTTTTGAACAGAATGCCGTGCCTGGCGCCCATGCCGCTGCCCACCATAATCGCCACAGGCGTCGCCAGTCCCAGCGCACAGGGACAACTGATGACCAGCACCGAAATGCCCCTCGCAAGGGCAAATCCCACGCTTTCGCCCAGCAGCAGCCACACGGCGGCGGTCACAGCCGCAATCGCCATCACTGTCGGCACAAAGACCCCCGACACATTATCCGCCACCTTGGCGATCGGCGCTTTGGTGGCGGCGGCGTCGCTCACCATGCGGATGATCTGCGACAGGGTGGTATCCTCCCCCACGCCCGTTGCCTCGCAGCGCAGATAACCCGACTGATTGACGGTACCGGCCGAAACGCCGTCGCCTGTCGTTTTATCCACCGGTATGCTCTCTCCGGTGAGCGCCGATTCATCCACCGCGCTCACACCCTCAACGATCACGCCGTCCACCGGGATATGCTCCCCCGGGCGCACCGCGAAGGTATCT
>CACWOA010000266.1 GCA_902762395.1 uncultured Ruminococcus sp. | reverse complement strand
AAGCTGACAAATAGCAACGCGGCGCAAGTCTTAAAAAAGCAGCTCTGGTGGTTTGCAGGTTTTATGAATTGTTTCGCAGGCAATTTTTATGAGGATGACTATTTTTATGATTCGGATAATGATTATATATATTACCGATCAAGAGATTGTAATAATAAAGCGGATTATGTTAAACTGATGAGAAATTACCTGATCATTTCCGACGAATATATTAATTTGGTATTTGATTTTAAGGAGGTAAACAATCATCTTTATGTAGGCGTTCCTATTTCAGACTCTGGCGGCTATTATCTGAACAGTGTGAAAATAAAGGAATATAAAGACGGTGCGTATTATATAACCGCAGATTGGTATGGACTTGGAAACGAATATAATACAACGGATATATTAAAAGTAGTGATTCAAAACGGAAAGTACAAAATTCAAACCAGTTATTTCCAAAATTACCAAAAAAGCAATGTTCCAACCATATCACCTACCGCGGTAATAGAAACTGTTGACGGATTTAATTTTTATTAACAGAAAAAAATACCCAAAATCCACCGGAATAATGTAAAAATGATAGAAAAAAACAGCGGGCTGTGCTATAATAATTTCTATCATTTTCAGAAGGGCAGGAACCAACTCCAATGGCAAATATTTTTGATACCGAAGAATTTAACGATCAATATTATTACGGCGGTCAGCTGGGCGCGATTTATACGCCCGAAAAGACCGAATTCCGCGTCTGGGCGCCCACCGCGTCCAAGGTAGAGCTGCAAGTGTTCCGTGAAGGTTTGGGCGACAACCGTCTCGATAAGGTGGACATGCAGCAGGCGGAAAAAGGCACCTGGGTACATATCATGGAGGGCGACCAGAACGGTCTTTACTACACCTATCTGGTCACCGTGGACGATAAGACCAACGAAGTGGTGGACCCTTACGCCAAGGCGGTCGGCGCCAACGGTCTGCGCGGCATGGTCATCGACCTGAAATCCACCGATCCCGAGGGCTTCCGCGAGACGCAGCGTCCGGAATTCGGTGAATGCAGACCTACCGACGCGGTGGTCTATGAAACCCATGTGCGCGATTTCTCCAACCACCCCAGCACCCGGAGCAACTTCCCCGGCAAATTCCTCGCCTTCACCGAGGCGGGACTCAGCCTGAAGGACGGCACCAAGGTGGGACTCGACCACCTCAAGGAACTCGGCGTGACCCATGTGCAGCTGCTTCCCTCCTATGATTATTACACCGTGGACGAAACCAAGCTCGACAAGCCGCAGTTCAACTGGGGCTACGACCCGCTTAACTATAACGCTCCCGAAGGCTCTTATTCCACCGACGCTTACGACGGCGCGGTGCGCATCAACGAATACAAGCAGATGGTCAAGGCGCTGCATGAAAACGGCATCCGCGTCATTATGGATGTGGTGTATAACCATACTATGTTTGCCGAGGAATCCTATCTCAACATGACGGTGCCGCATTACTATCACCGCACCCGCGAGGACGGCACGTTTTACAACGGCTCCGCCTGCTCCAACGAAACGGCCTCCGACCGTCCGATGTGCCGCAAGTATATCGTGGACTCGGTGGTTTACTGGGCGAGCGAATATATGCTCGACGGTTTCCGTTTTGACCTCATGGGCATTCACGACATCGACACCATGAACGAGATCCGCCGCGAGCTGGACAAGATCGACCCCACCATCATCGTCTACGGCGAGGGCTGGACAGGCGGCGAATGCGGTATTCCCGACGAACTGCGCGCTCTCAAGTGCAACGCCAAGCAGTATCCCGGCGTGGGCGCGTTCAGCGTCGATATCCGCGACGGCATCAAGGGACATGTTTTCAATCTGGAAGAAAAAGGCTTTGTCAGCGGCGCGCCCGATTTTGAGGAAACCGTCAAATTCGGTCTGGTGGGCTGCATCGACGACCCCGACATCGACATGACCAAAGTCAATTATTCCAAGCAGGGATGGGCGGGTCATCCTTCGCAGGCGGTCAATTATGTGGAAGCGCACGACAATCTCACCATCTGGGATAAGCTGGCCACCTCCAATCCCGAGGACGACGAAGAAACCCGCATCAAGATGGATAAACTGGCAGCGGGTATGGTCTTTACCGCACAGGGCATTCCCTTCATCCAGTTCGGTCAGGACTTCCTGCGCACCAAGTACAACGAGGAGATCGGCGGTTTCGACGAGAACAGTTTCCGTTCGCCCGATAAGGTCAACAACATCGACTGGAACCGCAAGGCGGAATACATCGACGTGTTTCATTACTATCAGGGACTCATCGCTTTCCGCAAGGCGCATAAGGCGCTGCGCATAGACGACGCGAAAAATGTCACGGAAAATATGAAGTTCCTCGACTGCCCTGCCAGGAATATGATTGCCTACACGGTCAAGCCTTTCAAAGGCGGCGAAAAGAACGACGTTCTTGTCATCTATAACGCCAACCCCACGGTCAAGCTCTTCACGCTTCCCGAAGGCGAGTGGGAGATCTATGTCAACGGCAATCAGGCGGGCATACTTCCCATTGAAACCGTAAGCGGCAGCATTGTCATCGACGGCATTTCCATGATCGCGGCGGTCAAGAAGCAGGCGTAATGTTTTTTGCTGTTTCATGTGATACCGTTATACTGAGATGATTTCTATGCGGGCAAAGCGCTCCGAGGGTTTTCGGGGCGCTTTGCCTGCGTTTTTTCCTGAATTTGTGGATTTGTGGAGGAAAAATCCGGAAAAAAATTAAATATATGCCAAAACCGCTTGACAAAATGCCTGCTGTCATGTCATAATAATAGGCAGACAGAGGAATATGACCCGCAGGGGTGCTGAATGTATGTTGGCTGAGATGACGTGTGAAACTCGTCAAACCCTTTCACCTGATACGGATAATGCCGTCGTAGGAAGTTGGATGAATGCATAGGCGCGGCGGTTTGCCTGGCGCTGTGAACACTTCTGCGGCTTGACACACGGCCGGCGGGAGTGTTTTTTTGTCGAAATCTATTTTTTAGGAGTTGTTTCTTCATGAAAAAAGAATCCAGAACCTTCCGGCTCGTTCTCAGCGCGCTGATGGTCGCCATCAGCATCGTACTGAGCATTTTCAGCTTTGAGCTTCCCTTCGGCGGCTCCATCACCATTTTCAGCATGGTGCCGCTGGTGCTGATCGCCCAGATGTACGGCGTGGGCTGGGGTATGCTGACCTGCGCCGTGTACGGTCTGGTGCAGATGGTGCTGGGACTCAAAAACTTCGGTTATGTCAGCGGTATTCCCGCCTATGTGGTGGTGTTCCTGTTTGACTATGTGCTGGCCTTTGCGGTGATCGGTCTTGCGGGACTCACCCGCAAGATCCGCAACAGACCTGTCGCGGCGGGTCTCGGCGCCCTGATCGGCTGCTTAGCGCGGTTTGTCTGTCATTTTGTCTCCGGCGCCACCGTCTGGGGCGAATACGCCGCCGACTGGACTGCTCCCGCTTTTGTCTCTTCGGGACTGCTCCAGCCCGACGTGCTGCCCTATACGTATTCTTTCTTTTACAACTGCGTCTATATGCTCCCCGAAACACTCCTCACCGTGGTTGGCAGCGCTATTCTCTGCACCGCCGTATTTGAGGCGCTCAAGATTGACGTCTGTTGCGACGACGATAATAAAAAGACCGTGTAAGCGGCAAGACAGGTAAATCAAAATGCAATCGCGCCGTTCTT
>CACWOA010000265.1:2893-6096 GCA_902762395.1 uncultured Ruminococcus sp. | reverse complement strand
CTGCTGACAGCAAACGCCCGCTGCGTTTTCCAATGGAAAACACGGCGGGCGTTTTTAACGCATGACCGTTTTCGTTCTATAAGCCAGAGCTTCCCGGACAAACAATCGTCATAATCTCACAAATTCACACTTCACATTTCACACTCCACACTAAACAAAAAACCGCCCGCCGGTATCTTTCGCTTGGAAAGAAAACCAACGGACGGATTTTTTATACGTTCAGACTTCCGTGATTCTGTGCGCCGCAAAGGCGCGGGGGGAATGTATTAATAAGGAATTAATACTTCTTGCGCTCCACATAGGAGGTGTGCAGCACTTCGTGTGCCACATGGCTGCCGGGCTTGCCGAAGAACTCATCGTAAACCACCTTGATGGCGGGGTTCTGATGGGACTTGCGGATCGGCATATTCTTGTCGGCTTCATAGATCGCCTTGCTGCGCAGACCCTTGACGTCCACGAAGTTGCGCACGGACGCGGGCTGGATGGGCTGACCGCCGCCGTTGATACAGCCGCCGGGGCAGCACATGATCTCGATGAAGTGGTAGTTCTTCTCGCCGGCACGAACCGCGTCGAGCAGCTTTGCCACATTGGACAGACCGGAGCAGACCGCGACGTTGACATCCATGCCGCCCACATGATAGGGGGCTTCCTTCACGTCGGCCATGCCTCTGACCTCGTGATAATCCACGCTCTCGAGGTCCTTGTTTTCCAGCCAGTCGGCAGCGGTTCTGAGAGCCGCTTCCATAACGCCGCCGGAGGAACCGAAGATGACAGCCGCACCGGTGGATTCACCGAGGATGGAGTCAAACTTCTCGTCGGGCAGAGAGGTAAAGGTGATACCGGCACGCTCGATCATTCTCGCCAGCTCGCGGGTAGTCAGGGAGATATCCACATCGGGAACGCCCGCCGCGCTCTGGTTGTCACGGCCGACCTCGAACTTCTTCGCGGTGCAGGGCATGACGGAAACGCAGACGATGTCCTTCGGGTCGATGCCGTTCTTCTTGGCGTACCATGTCTTGATGGTCGCGCCTTCCATCTGCTGCGGGCTCTTGCAGGTCGAGAGGTTCGGGATAAAGTCGGGATAATAAGTCTCCGCGAACTTGACCCATCCGGGCGAGCAGGAGGTGATCATCGGCAGCACGCCGCCGTTCTTGACGCGCTCGACAAACTCGTTGGCTTCTTCCATGATGGTGAGGTCGGCGCCGAAATCGGTGTCGAACACCTTGTCAAAGCCGAGTCTGCGCAGTGCCGCGGCCATCTTGCCCTCGACGTTGGAGCCGATGGGCATACCGAAGCATTCGCCCAGCGTGACGCGCACGGAAGGAGCGGTATGCACCACCACATGCTTGGTGGGGTCTGCGATAGCGGCGAAAACTTCGTCGATCTGGCTCTTCTCGGTGAGAGCGCCCGTCGGACATGCGACGATACACTGACCGCAGGAGATACAGGGTACATCCGCCAGCTTCTTCTCAAAAGCGCAGCCAATGTTGGTGTCAAAGCCTCTGGCATTCGCACCGATGACGCTGACGAACTGCTCACGGCAGGCGGCGACGCAGCGGCGGCAGAGGATGCACTTCTTGTTGTTTCTGACGAGGTGGGCGGCGGAATCGTCGATCTCGGAGGGAGTCATCGCGCCGGCATATTTCGTCTCGTCCACGCCGTAGTCGTTGCAGAGCTTTTGCAGCTCGCAGTTACCGCTTCTGACGCAGGAGAGACACTTCTTGTCGTGATTGGAAAGAATCAGCTCGAGGGTGGTCTTGCGGCTGTTGCGCACAGTGGGGGTGTTGGTGAAGATCTCCATACCCTCGTTGACCGGGTAAACGCAGGCTGCGACCAGCGAACGCGCGCCCTTGACTTCGACAACGCAGATACGGCAGGCGCCGATGGCGTTGATTTTCTTCAGATAGCAAAGTGTGGGAATTTCAATTCCGGCATAGCGTGCTGCTTCAAGAATTGTAGAACCCTGGGGAACGGCATATTCCGCCCCGTTAATTTTAATATTGACCATATCCATTTCAGCAACACTCCTTTCTTACTGCTTTGAAATTGCGCCGAACTTACAGGTGGCCATGCACGCGCCGCACTTGATGCACTTGGTCTGGTCGATGGTGTGCGGCTGCTTGACAGCGCCGGAAATCGCGCCGACAGGACACTTTCTCGCGCAGGCGGTGCAGCCCTTGCACTTGTCAGCGTCGATGACGTAGCTGAGCAGCGACTTGCAGACGCCGGCGGGACACTTCTTGTCAACCACATGGGCGACATATTCGTCGCGGAAGTAACGGAGTGTAGAGAGAATCGGGTTGGGAGCCGTCTGACCCAGACCGCAGAGAGAGTTCGCCTTGATGTAGTAGCAAAGCTCTTCGAGCTTGTCGAGGTCTTCCATGGTGCCGTTGCCCTGGGTGATCTTTTCGAGGATTTCGAGAAGTCGGCGGGTACCGATACGGCAGGGAGTACACTTGCCGCAGGACTCATCAACCGTGAATTCGAGGAAGAACTTGGCGATATCCACCATACAGCTATCCTCATCCATGACGATCAGACCGCCGGAACCGACCATCGCGCCGATGGCGATGAGGTTGTCGTAATCGAGCGGCACGTCGAAATGCTCCGCGGGAACGCAGCCGCCGGAAGGACCGCCCATCTGCGCCGCCTTGAACTTCTTGCCGTTCGGGATGCCGCCGCCGATTTCCTCGACGACTTCGCGAAGGGTGGTACCCATCGGGATTTCGAGCAGACCGGTGTGCTTGATCTTGCCGCCGAGCGCGAAGACCTTGGTACCTTTCGCCTTCTCGGTGCCCATGGCAGCGAACCACTCCGCGCCGTTGAGGATGATGCGCGGAATATTGGCGTAAGATTCCACGTTATTGAGAACGGTGGGCTTGCCGAACAGACCCTTGACCGCCGGGAACGGAGGACGGGGACGCGGCTCACCGCGCTTGCCCTCGATGGAGGTCATCAGAGCGGTTTCCTCGCCGCAGACGAACGCGCCCGCGCCGAGACGGATGTCGAGGTCAAAATCATAGCCTGTGCCGAAAATGTTCTTGCCGAGCATGCCGTATTCACGCGCCTGCTCGATGGCGATGGAGAGACGCTTGACAGCGATCGGATACTCCGCGCGGACATAGACATAGCCCTGGCTGGCGCCGATGGCGTAGCCGGCGATTGCCATCGCTTCTACGAGCGCGTGGGGGTCGCCTTCGAGG
>CACWOA010000265.1:0-2878 GCA_902762395.1 uncultured Ruminococcus sp. | reverse complement strand
GCGTGGGGGTCGCCTTCGAGGACGGAACGGTCCATGAATGCGCCCGGGTCGCCTTCGTCGGCGTTGCAGCAGACATACTTCTGGTCGGCTTCATTCGCCGCCGCGAACTGCCATTTCAGACCGGTGGGGAATCCTCCGCCGCCTCTGCCGCGCAGACCGGAAGCCTTGACACATTCGATGACGTCCTTGCGGGACATCTCGGTAAGTACCTTATGGAGCGCCTGGTAGCCGTCCACCGCGATATACTCTTTGATATCTTCGGGGTTGATGACGCCGCAGTTGCGCAGCGCGACTCTCTTCTGCTTGGCGTAGAAGGTGGTTTCGTTCAGGCTCTTGATGTTGTCGCCGTCCACTGTCTCATCATAGAGAAGCTCCTTGACGACGTTGCCGTTCTTGAGGTGTTCCTCGACGATGTGGGGAATATCCTCCACCTTGACGCGGGAGTAGAAGCTGCCCTCGGGATAGACGATCATGATCGGACCGAGCGCGCAAAGACCGAAACAGCCGGTGCGCACGACGTTGATCTCCTTGTCAAGACCGTTCTTCCTGAGCTCTTCCTTCATCGCCGCGATCAGCTTTTCGCTGTCCGACGACGTACAGCCGGTACCGCCGCAGATCAGTACATTCTTGCGGTAGGTCTTGCCTTCATATTGTTTTGCCTCGTCCGCCGACTTGCGCATCGCAACGTGAACGTATTCATCGACCTTGATGGCGTTCAGATCGGACAGGGACTTGATTGTCAATGATTCCATTTACTTGTTGGCACCTCCGTATGATAAATTATTGTCTGTATTTGGCGATGATGCCGGGGATGTCCTTGGTGGTCAGACGGCCGTACACATCGTCATTGACGGTGAGGACGGGAGCCAGACCGCACGCGCCGATGCAGCGGCACGCGGTGAGCGAGAACATACCGTCAGCGGAGCATTCCTCCGGCTGGATCTTCAGTTCTTCCACCAGCTTATCGAGAAGATCACCTGAACCTTTGACATAACAAGCGGTGCCAAGACATACCGAGATATTGTACTTGCCCTTCGGGGACAGTGCAAACTGGGCATAGAAGGTGGACACGCCGTAGACTTCCTCGAGCGATACGCCCAATCCGTCGGCGATCATCTCCTGCACCTGGATCGGCAGGTACCCGTAGATTTCCTGAGCCGCCTGCAGCACCGGCATGACCGCGCCGGGCTGAGACTTGTGCTCGGCGATGACGGCGTCAAGCTTGCTCTTTTGTTCTGCAGTGCCATTGAAAGGCAGCGTACTGATTCGCTTCTGCATTAAATATTGCCTCCCTGCAACAAAATTTCGCCGCCGCCCCGGATATCCCCGGACGACGGCAATTGTCTGAAAGAATACATCGAAAGAATACATCGTCAGACTGCACTCTTTAACACACTAATTATATCATTTTTTATATTGTTTGTCTACAGTTATTTTTTTCATTTGGCAGAATTCGCCAAATTTTACATCTAAGTCAAATTTGCACCCACAATGTTGATAATTATCCATAAAATTCAGCTAATCTATACAAATTTCATCCATTTTCCGATTGTTAAAAATGTGTCAAACGATACATTTTTTGCCTTCATCCGTGCAGCGCTTTAAACCAAAAAAGCCCTGATTTTCCGATCTGTAAATAGTGTCATATTTTTCCCAACACCGCATATATATGGCACCAGACGATTATAAAACGAACGGCTAACGGCCAACAAACAGGAGGTTATTAAATGAAAATCATTTGCAGGAAGTTTCAAAACAACCATGCGGGGCGGGGCATTCTCGCCCATCCCAGACGCGCCGCCACCGTCTGCTCGGTAATCGCGGCGGCGCTTATGCTCTGCGTCTCGGCGGGACATTCCTCCGCTTTTGACAGGGCGGACAAGGGTTCCGCCGCTTCTTCCCAAGCGGTTTCCCCCTCCCCCGCCGCCGATGTCGCGCGACCCTCTTCGGACAGCGCCGCCGCCAACGTGGTGCTGACGGTGGATGACGATCTGAGCGACGTCTTTCTCGACGCGGAGGAAATCGACTCGGGCGTTTCCGCCAGCTACAACGGCAAACTGGACATTCCCGCCAATGTGCGGCTGGACAAGATCGACTTCGGCACCGACTTTGTGCCGCCCCTCGACAGTGCGCGGGTCACGTCGCTGTTTGACTACCGCGTCAATCCCGTCACGGGGCGGTATGTCTTTCACACCGGCATGGATCTCGGCGCGCCGCAGGGGGCGGACATCCACGCCATGAAGGCGGGGCGCGTGGTGCGCGCGACCTATGACAGCGGCTATGGCAATTTCGTGGTAATCGAACATTCCGGCGGCATCCGCACGCTCTACGCCCACTGCTCCAAGCTGTTGGTGGCGGCGGGCGACAAGGTGACAAAGGGGCAGGTCATCGCGCGGGTCGGCTCCACCGGCAATTCCACGGGACCTCACCTGCACATCGAGTTCCGCAAAGACAACCGGCGCTATGACCCCGAATGGGTGATCGGCGGGATCTACAATTGAGCGCATTTTCATTTTACATCAAACGCCGCGTCCGTGTCAATGTCAGTTTTTACTTCTTCGCCGTCGCCGCCGTCATCGCCCTCTCCGACAAAAGCGGCATGCTGCTCATGGGGCTGCTGTCGGCGGGGCTGCATGAGGCGGGACATCTGAGCGCCATGCTGCTGCTGCCCGGTCACGCGCCGACCGAGATCAGCCTCACGCCCTTCGGTCTGAAAATTCGCAGCAGCCCCCTCGCGGCGTTCGCCAAGGGGAACCCGGTGGTACTCGCGGCGGGCAGCGGGGTCAATCTGGCGCTCGCGGCGTTTTTTTATGCCCTGTCGTCCCTCGCGCCCCTTTTCTCCCGTTTTCCTGTTTTTTTCAATCATTCCGATTTTTCT
>CACWOA010000264.1 GCA_902762395.1 uncultured Ruminococcus sp. | reverse complement strand
CCAGTAAAGCTGATTGATATAGCAGCTCCCGAGGTCGAGGGCGTTGGCGGCGATCATCATGTTCTCGACGGCGGCGACGGCGTCGGCCATGTTGTTGCCGTAATCCTTCCGGTTCGCGACGACGATCAGCACCGGCGCGCGGTATGTGAACACATAGCCGCCCTTCTTCGACGCGAGGATGGAATTGCGGAGGCTGGGATATGTGTTCTCGTCCGCCTCCATCTTCGCGAAGGCGGCTTCCGCGAGCCCGACGAGCTTCTCCGCGACGTCGGGGCTCTGCACCACGAGAAAATGATTCGTCTGGTTGTTCCCGCCGCTGGGCGCATAGCGTCCCGCCTCGACGACCTTTTGCAGGATTTCCGGCGCCACCGGGTCCGCTTTGTATTTCCGCGTGCTCCGCCGCGTGAGGATTGCTTCATAAGCGTCCATTTTTCTGCCTCCTAATCGTTTTTGCGCCCGTCCGCGCCGTTTCCGCAACACGCCAGCGTCCTGTACCGTTCCCGCAGACGCAGCACGATATGGCAGCACGCTATGGTCAGCAGGAACACCGCGACGGAAATCAAAAGCTCGCTCACGGTATAGTCGCGCACCCACATCGCGAATTTGCACGGGACGCCGAAAAGATCGAACCACAAAAGGCTGAACGGTCCGTGAATCAGCAGCGTGACGATCGTACCCGCCCCGAAGAAGCCCAGCCAGACGGCGACTGCGCCGCCATGCTTTTCAATCGTGTGGGACAGCCACATCAAAAGGAACGAATCGGCAAGCCCCAAAACGATATACCAGATCACGCCGTCGGCGTAAGTGTGCAGCTCCCGGAACTGGCCGAAGAACGTCCGCACCACTAAATCGTAATGCAGCGAAATCCCGATGACGGCAACGGACAGCGCCGCGAAGAAGAGTTTTCTCCCGGCGCTCATCTCGTCGAAATTCAGCAGCCGGTGCTGTCCGAAATGCGCGCCGAGAAGCATCACCGCCGCATACACGGGGGCGCACTGCATCCCGTAAGGCAGCGCGATTCTCCGATCGAGCAGTCCATAGGAAACCGCGCAGTACAAAACGATGATCGCCGCCAGTCGCCTCCGGCTTTGCAGCGCAAAATCCGCCGCCCCGTAGAAAAAGACGCTGGCAAAGAAAAGCATCCAAAGATACCAGCCGGGACTGACGAGCTTATACAGGAGGTCGGAGCCCCGGAAATAGCCGGGGCAAATCATCTCCAGCAGTTCGGCCCGGAGATAGGTGAACGCGTATTGATCCCCGCACCAGCTCCAATCCGCGCCCCGCGTGAAATGGTAATAGAGGCAGGACAGCGTCAGCGCGACGAAGGAAATTTTGAAATAGGGAATCATCATGCCCGTGACGCGGCTCATCACGCTCTCGCCGAAAGTCCTGCGCCCCGGCCGGTAGGTGTAGCCCGCGGCGAAGGTGAAAAAGCTCAACACGCCGCAGATGTATTCAAAAAGATTCTCCGTTTCCGGCGAGCACAAAATGATATGGTAGGACACCACGAGGACCATACTGATTCCCTTCGCGATGTCGAGGGTCCTGTCCCGCTGCTTCATGCTTTTTCCTTCATCCTTCCAAGCGATTTGCGGCCGAACCGCGTCCATATATACTATACTCGCAGAGTGACGGCAGACGGTCTTCGCTGGTTCAAAGGTTCCGCAAAAACCTGTCTCGACCTCATCATCAACGCCGGCAGCATGCGTGCGGATAAAAAAGCGGAGGATTGAAAACTCCATGACAAAAAATTTTGGAGTAAGAAAATCTGATTTTCCGATTTTCGTACTCCATATTTTTTTGTCCTTATCAGCAATCCCGAGGAGGCCGCAACGATGCTGGTCCGCAACGAGCGGACAAGAGGAGCGTCATGCGCCGTTTTGGCTTGTCGAAGTCCGCCGATGCGCGTTTGCCAGCGTTCTTTCTCTATGCTATGATGAAAACGGTATGAATTATCCGCCGTGGCAGGAGTAAAACAAGGGGGAAGAATTATGTTTCGTTTGAAAAAACAAGGCCCGATCGCAAGATTTTTGACGCTGGCCGCCATCCTGTGCGCCGTTTGGACGAGCGTGTGCGCGGCGGAGGCCATGCCGCCGGTTTCCTATACGGCCTACACCTCTCTTTATTGGCTTTGGGAGGCGGGCGTTCCCGAGGCGGCGGAATTCTCCGAGGCCATCGGCGGTGAAAAAGTCAGCCTGTCCAAAGATTCGGTGCCCCATTACGAAGAATTGGCGCCGGTGAACAAGCTGTATATCGAGATGCGGTACGCCGCGCTCAATGAATACATTGCCGGCAACCGGTATCAAAACGTCCTCGACGTGGCCTGCGGGTTTGCTCCCCGGAGCATTGCCATGGCTCGACAGGGCAGGATGTTCGTCGGGACGGATTTTGCCCCCTCAATCGCGGAAATCAGGACCGTCCTGCCGGACTGCCTGTCCCGCAAGCAGCAGAAGCGCGTCCATTACGCGATCGCCGACGCGAAGGATCAGGTCGGCATGATGCGGGCTGCCGACAGGTTGGAAGGCCCTGTCTGCATTACCATGGACGGGCTGATGATGTATCTGACGCGGGAAGAACAGGCAACCGTGCTGAAAAACATAAAGGCGATCCTCGAGAAGCACGGCGGCGCGTACGTCACCTCCGATTTCCTGGCACGGGAATTCGTCAAGGCCGCCACGGCGGTCGTCTATGACGACAAGGACGCCCAGCGGGTTTACCGCCAATCCGCCGAGATGTACGAAAAAACAGCGAGCGTCGATTTCGACAAGGCCTTTTTCGCCGACGCGGACGAAGCGCAGAAATTCATCGAATCGCAGGGGCTGAAGGTGAAACGGATTCCCCTGTTCCAGCGGCCTGTCGCCCTGCAAAGCGCCAAGGACTTCAACTTCGGGCAGTACCAAAAGCTGGAAAGCCTGAAAAACGAATTATTCCTTTGGGAGATCACGGTTGGCAATTGACGGAAGAGGAATGAAGATGTCTGACACGGAACGTATCCTGTCCAAGGAAAACCTGACCGAGACCATGGATTGGCTTGAGGCGGCATTGCGCGAGAAAAAGGCCAGCCCGAAAGAGATTTTTACCGCGCAGCTCCTGATGGAAGAATCTTTCCTGCAAATGGCGTATATGTCGAAAACCCGGGCTCGTTTTCCGTCAAGATCGCCTTGCAGGGCCAACAGGTCAGCGCGATGAAGGAAATCTTGAAATAGGGGATCAT
>CACWOA010000263.1 GCA_902762395.1 uncultured Ruminococcus sp. | reverse complement strand
CGGGCGAATACGTCAGGGGCATCCATCAACGGGCTGTGTCCTGTATTCTCCATGACAGAGAACTGCTTTTGCGGTGCGGTCACCTGTTCAAAATACATCTGCGCCGCTTCCTGCGGTATGGCGCGGTCGTCTGAACCGCTGATGAAATACACCGGGAAATCGTAATTGCTCCCGAGCGCATACAGATCAACCCCAAAGAAGGCATATTTCATCAGTTCCTCCTGTGACGCAAAGAACGCCTGCGTGTCGCCGCTCATGCGCAGAAACCACCGCACATCGGTCATATTCATATAAGGCGAGGTAATGCCCGTGACAATCTGCCCGAGTGAGGACATTTCCCCGTCACACCCCAAGTATTTCGACGAAAGACCGGCGACCGTGATCAGGTCGCTGAGCGCCATGTCCTCATAGCGGTTCACCTTTCGCATACGTCCGAGCGCTTCTTCAAGCGCCGCCGCGTCCGCCGCATGACCGCTTTGCTTCGCCGCTGTCAGCGCCTTTTCTCCCAGTGTGATCTTGCCCTCGTACAAACCGCTCACCGCCTGACTCACGCCGATGTAGGCCTGCACCTTTTCGGGATGATCGTGTATGTAGCGCGCGCCCAGCACCGTTCCCCACGAATGCCCCATGATGACGACCTTCTCACAGCCGAAACGCTCGCACGCATAATCCACCGTGGCGTCCAGATCGCTCTCCAATTGCGCCACCGTCAGTTCGCCGTTATCAGAATTGGCATAGAACGTGCGCCCGCAGCCGCGCTGGTCGTAATGCAGCACTGTGAATGTCTTCTCCATGGGTCTTTGGTAGTACGGCGCGGCAAAGCTCATGGGACTGCCGGGACCGCCGTGAACAAAGATCATCACGGGATTGGCGGTGTTTTCGCCGCGAATGTGGATAAACTGCCGGATGCCGTTGATTTCAATATAGCCGCTCTCGTCAATGCCGCTGTCGGAGCGGATTTTGTAGCGGGAAGCATTGACGGCGCGGCAGACCAGCAGAACGATTGCCGCCAATAAAATCACTCCCGCGATGACAGCCAAAACAATACACGCGATTTTCACGATTTTTTCCATCTCAACCTCAACTTCCTATTCTGATTGACTCTCATGATAATACCGGTCAGTCCGGACTGCTGCCGGAATCCACCCACACACCGCATTCGGAAATTTCCGTCTTTACCAGCAGGAATTCCAAGAGGATAAACAGCAGGCTCCCGCCGTATCCGAGCGTCAGTCCGTAAGCAATCGGATGTTTTTTCGCTGAATTTTTCATATCTCCATTTCTCCTTTATTATTTCCCTATCTGTCCGTACAGCACATCGAGCGCTTGGGCGCTCTCGCAGGGGATGTCCGGCTCTACCAGCACATCGGTGCATTCCTTGTCCGCGCGGAAAAACTGCCTGGTGGAAACCTGAAACAGCAGTCCCGAATGCGGCAATTGGAAAATAGCGATATCTCCGTAGCCGCTGGGAGTATTGCCGGGGGCTTCTCCGATCAGCGTGCCGAGACGGTTGTCCTTGATATATTCCGCAAATATCATCGCCGAGGAAAAGCTGCTTGCGTCGGTCAGCACATACACATCCCCGTCAAAGGTCAGATCGTCATAGGGCTTATTCTCACTCGTCTCTTGGTTATCGGTCAGCATCAGCCAGCCCAGCCGCCAGCAATCGGTCACTTCCTTATAGCTTTTCACAGGCAGATAGCGGAGAAACTCATTGGCCACCAGCGAATTGCCGCCGCCGTTGCCCCGCAAATCCACCGCCACACGCCGGATGCCCTGCGCCTTGACCTCGGCAAACATTTGACGGAGACAGTCTGTATATTCCTGATTCCAACGGCATTCCCTGAGCGTGAGAAGCGCAAGACTCTTTTCTTCGTCTATCGTATAGCTGACAAAGCTTGGCTCCTCCTGAGCGGTGAGGTACTCCTCGTTGATTTCCTTATATGCCTCCAGCGTGACAAAATCTTCTGCCGTATAGCTTTCGTTCTCCTGCTTTCCCTTTTCTTTTTCCCATGTATAGATGACCAGCCCTTGATCAATCAGTCCGAGGTAATCCACACCGCTGAAACAGAAAAAATCATTGGTCATCTGATGCTCCGCCCAGCTTTCCGCTTCATAGGAATACAGCTTCTTATTCTGCTCAAATATCGCGTCCACGGTGCGTCCGTTGATACCCATGAGACGCCAGCCTTCCTGCTTGCGGCGGGCGACGCTCGGCACATATACTTCGTCATCCCATTTTCCCCGCACAGACGTATGCGCGTCACCCATCACGGACAAAACGCTCTGGATTTCACGGCGCAGGTCATTCACCGTTATACTGCGGTTTCTTTCCAGACGCGTCACGGACGCCTGATAATATTTCTGCACATTGTCGGGCGTTCCGTCTAAAAACAGAGGATGACACTTTTTTATGCAGCGCATCGCATAGGCAAGGTCTTCCCTGGCTTCCTCCGAAGAAAGTGTCCGGTCATAAGCCGACGTTGCTTCAGAGGGACGGAAATTGACCGAATTCCAGTAGGGATTGCAAAGCGAACCCAAAACGCTCATCCCTATCGACAGCACCAGACACAGCGGCAACAGAATCTTTGCCGCCAAGTGGGTTTCAAATGTCACCAGATAAACCACATTGCTCAGGGCAGCCGCCAGCACCGTAACCAGCACCACCCATTCCGGAAAGGAAACAACCAATAAATTCAGAGGCACTAACCCCACTGCTGCCAGCGTGAGCAGGATAACCAGACACAACACGATTTTTTGCTCCATTTTCATTGACTCCTTTTTTCTACTTCAGCCAGTTGATCGCGGTAATGATCACGTCCGCCCCGTTGCCCAGCAGATTGGCGATGAAATGCGCCGTCATCACCACATAGAGATTTTTGGTCTTGATGTAGGCCACGCTCATGGGAATCGCCAGAAGCATGGCGGTCAGGATGCCGAAAGGCGCCACCGCGTGTTCGAGCGCATACAGAAACATACTCAGCAGCGCGGTGCCTGTCAATACCGCCTTGCCGCTGTCGGTCACGATCAGGCTGCCGCGATAAAATGATTCCTCCGCAAGCGGCGGCAGGAGAATGGTGGAAACCGCGAAAAGCAGCAGCGTCCCCCATGTATCGCGCCGCAGTCCGATGGTTCCGGTGGGAAATTCGGGAAACAGCATTTCCAGCGTCATCGCCGCGCCAAACGCCACGGCGAATCCCGCTATGGTCAGTCCCAC
>CACWOA010000262.1 GCA_902762395.1 uncultured Ruminococcus sp. | reverse complement strand
TGCTGAAAAAGCCGCCCCAGCTTGCTGTAAACGACGGTGTAGACCAGCGGCGAGTAAACATCCACCAGCGCACCTATGCCCTGCGACGGGTCGCTCTCCATCAGCTTCAGAATTTCGCTGTCCGTCACCTGCATCACCTCACTGTTTGTTTCTGTATCTGAACCGGTTCAAATAGGTAAAGGCTTTTTGTTTTTCCCTTACACTCTCTACATTCGGATGTTTTGTGATTGTGTGACATGAAAATAAAAAATTCGTCGGCTGCCATTCCCGTGCGGGAACAGCAACCGACGAACAAAAGATTCAGTGATGAATAAAAAGTGTGCCGAAAAGCAATTACTTCAGCTCAACGCCTGCGCCGGCTTCTTCGAGCTTCGCCTTGATAGCCTCAGCATCGTCCTTGGAAGCGCCTTCCTTGACCGGGCTGGGAGCGCCGTCAACGAGAGCCTTGGCTTCCTTCAGGCCGAGACCGGTGATCTCACGGACAACCTTGATGACAGCGATCTTGTTCGCGCCGGCTTCCTTGAGGATAACGTCAAACTCGGTCTTCTCTTCAACAGCAGCAGCAGCGCCGCCTGCGGGAGCAGCAACAGCAACAGCAGCGGCAGCGGAAACGCCGAATTCCTCTTCGATGGCCTTGACAAGCTCGGAAAGCTCGAGGACAGTCATAGCCTTAACTTCTTCGATAATGTTTGCAATTTTCTCAGACATGGTATTTTACCTCCAAAATAATGATTTTTTAAATAAAATAGAAACGCAGAATGTCATTACTCTGCGGCGGGAGCCTCCTCGGCACCCTCAGACTGCTTGTCTGCAATCGCCTTGATCGCGATAGCAAGACCCTGGATGGTGGCATTGAGACCGAAAGCGAGCTGCGTGAGAAGGGTTTCTCTCGAAGGAGTTCTCGCGAGCGTCTTGACCTCGTCCACTGTCATCGCTTTGCCGTCAATGAAGCCTGCCTTGATCTCAAAGCCCGTCTTGCTGCCCTCTGCGTAGTCGTTGAGGATCTTTGCGGCGGCGATGTAATCGCTGTCACAGGTGGCGATAGCAGTGGTTCCGTTGAGAACCGCGTCATCCACCTCAACACCCGCGTCTGCGGCGGCACGCTTGATGAGGGTGTTCTTGGCTACGGTGTAGACAACGCCCGCCTCACGAAGCTGCTTGCGGAGCTTGGTATCGTCGGCAACAGAAATGCCGCTGTAATTGACGATAACGCCTGCAACAGAAGATTTCATTCTGTCAGCGAGATCGGCAACCAAAGCCTGCTTCTGCTCCAATACTGCTTTACTTGGCATAATAGATTCACCTCTGAAATAGAAATTCACAGGAAACAAAATGCCCGTCATCAGTGCGCGGAAACTCGCGCAGACCGAGGACGGACAGACAAATTCACAACTGACGGCATTAAAAAACGCCTTTCATTTTGAAAAAGCTCTGTTTCCCTCGGCAGGCGGTTTTCATGTTTCAATCCAACCGTTGGGCAAGCTGCACCTGCTGTCTTTGGTATAGACGTCAAATACAATTCAACATCGTACACAGCTTTTTAATGATATCACATTGCAGCACATTTGTCAAGTGCTTTTTCGTTATTTTTTTCCGTTTTGTTCCGCAAAATCGGCAATCCATGCCCTGTCCAGATCGGAAAACAGACAGTCAAAGACCGTCGCGCTGCCGGCTTCGCGTAATTCGGTCTCTACATCGGGCACAACCTGCGCCGCCTGTTCCCTCGACAGACGGATAAAGCCCTTTTTGCCAAGCATCGCTTGTATGCTGTCCATGAGCCGCACTGTCGCTTCGTCGGACGGCTCGATTGTCTCAAACGTCCATGTTCCATCCTCCGCTAACGTGGTTTTCTCCGCAAACATCACATAATAAGGCGCTAAAATGCTTACGAACAAATACAAATCCCGCCGCAAACCGCCGAGCGCCGCCATCAATTCGGTGTCATCGTCTAAAAGGGGCTGATTCTCATGCAGCAGCCATTTGTATTCCACACAGCAGGAGGATGCATCCGTCCAGTCTTTCATCGCGAACTCCGGTGCGAGCGCGGACAGTTCTTCCCAAAACGCCGTTTTTTTCGCAAAGTCACGGTGTTGGCAAGCTTCCCAGCGACGCAGATTTTTAGCATGTTTCAGGCTTTCCGGAACAGATTCCCGAGCGGATTCCGGAACGGATTCCCGAGCGTACCAGCGATAAACCTCGTTCAGGAGGCACATGTCAGCGTCCTGCCCTTTATTACAGAAGCACATCGTAATTCAGATTGATGCCGCTGACCAGATTGCTCTCCGCGTCCACATAGAACACCATGGAATAATAATCGCCCGTATAACCGCTGTACTCGCCCGCCCAGATCAGGGGATTGTAGTAGTAGTATTCAAGCAGATATTCGCCGCTGTCCTCCATGCCCCATTTGTTGATATAGGCATATTGAATCACGCCTTCCGGCTTTTCCAGCAGGAAATCGTCTCTCGTAAAGGTGCCGTACAGATAATCGCCGCAGGATTCCTCCACAGAGTCAAAATAAAGCGGCAGCACTTCCTCGTCCCGGGTGAAATCCGCGATGACCTCATCCGCCGAGCAGCCCACATGCAGACCGCCGACAAACTTATCATTTTCCGACGTGCTGCTGATGATGCCGAGTCGAAAATCATCTCCGCCATCCGGGTCAAAAAACGTCAGACTCAGCCCGCCATATGTCATCAGGGTATTCTTGCCATAGATAAACTCGTCTGTCAGCGTTTCCTCGCTGTCGGGCTGACCGAGGATTTCCTTGACCTCATCGACCGTCATGCCCAGTTTGACATTGCCGTTCACCGTCAGGTCATCCATGCCGAACTTGTGGGGATCAAATGGCTCGGACGGTGCGGTGCTTACCGTGTTCTTCCCGCCGTTCTTTTGACCGCCAAAGGCGCAGCCGGTCATAACCCCCGCCATCACCAATGCCGCCGCCAGCAATACGCAAATTTTTTTCTTCAAATGTTTCATCATAAACAGCCTCCCATGTAATTCATTTAAATTTCTCGCCCGACTCGGTGAGAATTTTCTCGCGCACTATCTCGCAGCGCTCGAATGTCAACCCATGGGCTTGCTCAAAAGAAAAGCGCCCACCAGGGCCAGAAAGACCACGATGGTCAGAACGGTCACGTCTCCCCAGTCCTTTCCGGCAAAGCTGCCCAGGGACCAGTTATGCAGGTTCACGATGTTGCTGTCGCTGGCGAAGGT
>CACWOA010000261.1 GCA_902762395.1 uncultured Ruminococcus sp. | reverse complement strand
AGAGCCGCATGAAGGGATTTTCTTCCAGACTGCGTTGCAAAATATCGCACAATTCAAACACCGGAGAACGCACTTCCAGCCGGACTGTTCCGGTGAAATGGAACCGCCTGTCTTCCGTGATGTGAGTGCCTTTCAGCGCGCCGAACACAAACGACTTGTATTCATGTTCTTCACCGTATCCACTGTCGTGAATATACGCGCCGCCGACCTGACGGAATTTGGCATAAATCGCGCTCTGAAGCTGATGGTTGTAGTTGAAGGGAATGATCAGGTCTTGTTCGGGCTGCAAAGTAAGTATTAGCTGCATGGCAACAACATCCTCATGATAAATCGTTTCGCAGATTCAAAGATCGCGTAGAATTAGTTTATACTCAATAACGGCATCAGCTGCCAGCCGAGGACGAGCAAAAACTTTCCTATATGGTTTTTGTGAAGTCCGAGGCGGCACGCTAAATCGTTATTGAGTATAACAGCCTGTGGTGGATTTTGTCAAGTTAAAAAATATTCATACATTTTTTGTTGACAATTTACGACAAGGGTGTTAGAATAAAAACAGAATTTGCAACAAAATGCACATAATTATTTTATAATGTACTGATAATTTTAGCAAGAAAAAACAAGATTATTCTGTGTGCCAAAGGAGGAGAAATATGCTGATCAACCTGACCAACCACCCTTCCGCCAACTGGAACGAAGAACAGCGCGAAGAGGCTGTCCGGCAATGGGGAAAAATCGAAGATTATTCCTTCCCCGCGGTCGGATCGGAATGGGACAATGTGTCTATGATGCAATGCGCACAGGCGATTGTCAGTGAAGTGGTGAAAATGAACCCCGACGCGGTGCTGTGTCAGGGAGAGATGTCCATGACCTTTCTGCTTGTTGCCATGCTCCAGAAGAAGGGCATTCCGGTCTACGCGGCGACATCCGAAAGACGCGCAAAAGAGGAATTGCAGCCCGACGGCAGCATATGCAAGAGCGTTGTGTTCAGCTTTGTCATGTTCAGAAAATACTGCACGTTAGCTGAGATATAAGGAGGATTATTATTAGATGAAAAAGTCTATTTTATTCTTATAATATCCTATACCGGAAAGAATGTCGAGGGATTTTCCTGCAAAAAACACTCGAAAAAACCGCCCTGCCATCCCGGTTTATTTCCAATCAATACCGGAAAGCGGCAGGGCAATTCTTATTCAATTATTTATCAAATGCCGGGTTGAAGGCGTAGAAATCGCTTCACCGAAGCGCTGGTAATGCACAATCTCCCGGGCGCGCAGGAATTTGATGGGATCGCGCACATCGGGATCGTCGCACATACGCAGAATGTTGTCGTAGGTGGTGCGGGCTTTTTGTTCTGCGGCGAGGTCTTCATGCAGATCGGTGATGGGATCGCCCTTGGATTGAATATAAGTGGCTGTCCACGGCATACCGCTGGCCGCCACCGGATAGATGCCTGTCGTGTGATCGACATAGTACGGCGAAAACCCGGAATTCATGATCTGCTCGCGGCTCAGATTCCGCGTGAGCTGATGCACAATCGCTCCGATCATCTCCAGATGATTGAGTTCCTCCGTGCCTATCGAGGACACTCGATATGACATTTCCAATGAATTGCCGCCCGATTGCCTGCGTTCCTTCACATTTTACATAAAAAGATGGAGAAATCACCCCGAAAATGACGTGATACGGGTTGATTCGGAAGCGGACAACCCTATCGGGAAAAGATTCGCTGTGCGTGTGTACGCGATGTAATTGCATTGGCAAATGCCATAAAAGCAAGCCATCCGTTTTGTGATGGGTTACGCGATTAACCTCTTGCGCAAAGGTACTCCATCCATTATAATCTCCTTGAAAGGACCTGAAAAGGTGAAAAAATCAAGGAGATTATTTTTATGTTTTTTAAGTCATTTTCTCGAAGGGATTCATTTATTCAACAAGTATTCAAAATCGCGCTGCCCGTTGCCTTGCAGTGTATGCTGCAAGCGTCATTTTCCATTGTCGATCAGGTGATGGTCGGCTCGCTGGGCAGCGTCAGCGTGGCGGCGGTGGGCATTGCGGGCAAGCTCAGCACCTTATACAGCGTTGTCATCGGTGCGGTGGTGAGTGTCGCGGGCATCATCATTTCACAGTATCTCGGAGCCAATGACAGCGAGGAAGCCGACAGGGGATTTTCACTGCATACGCTGTTGTCAATAGGAATAGGCGTTTTGTTTATGGCTGTGTGTCTTGCGCTTTCCGTCAGATTGATGGGGTTGTATTCGACGGACGGAAATACCGTTGCCGTCGCAGCAACATATCTGAGAATCATCGCTTTCGGCTTTTTGCCCTATGCGCTGAGTATGATGATTTCGGTCAGAATGCGTTGCCTGGAAAGAGCCTCCCTCCCGCTGGCGTGCAGCGTGATCGCCAGTGTGCTCAACACGGCATTGAATTATCTGCTGATCTTCGGCAGGCTCGGGTTCCATGCCATGGGCGCCAACGGCGCGGCAGTGGCCACCGTCATTTCGCAGGTTTTCAACGCGCTGCTGCTGGTTGCCGCCATGATCGTGATTGACAGAAAGAGGGGTCTGCCCTTCCGGGTTACGCCCAAACTTACCAAAATGACCTGCGGCAGTTATCTTGCCATATTCCTTCCCGTGCTGGTCATTGAATTCATGTGGAGCCTGAGCGAAAACCTCTACGCTTCGGTTTACGGTCACATCGGCACGCCGGAATGTGCCGCCATGACGCTGACCTATCCGGTGCAGGGATTGACCGTCGGCGCATTGAGCGGTCTGTCGCAGGCGGCAGGCATTCTGATCGGCAAAGAACTCGGCAAAGGCGAATCAAATGCCGCCTACCAAAAATCCAAAAGGCTGCTGCTTTACGGACTGACCGGCTCGTTTGCCCTTGCCGCTCTGACGGTGCTTGCAATGGGCATTTACACCGAACTTTACAACGTAGAGGCGTATGTCAAAGCGACGGCGCGGCAGATTCTCGTTGCGTTCGCCATTGTGTTGCCCGTCAAGGTGCTGAATATGATTCTCGGCGGCGGCATTGTCCGCAGCGGAGGACAGACGCGCACCATGATGATCATTGAACTGCTCGGCACATGGGGATTCGGCGTGCCGCTGGCGCTGCTGGGCGCGTATGTCTGGAAATTTTCAATACCGCTGGTATATTTTATCCTCTCGATGGAGGAATGTGTGCGGCTGCTGCTGACTTGGATTGTCTTTGTCAGAAAAAACTGGATGAGGAAGCTATGAGGTGTTTTTTATTATCGCTGCAATTTTCAAAAGGAAGGATGCAATGGAATGTGGTCTGAAAATAAAGTGAGAATCAAAGACATCGCCGAGGAATTAGGCTTGAGCACGGCGACCGTGTCCAATGTGCTCCACGGCAAAACACAGAAGATTTCCGACAGAACCGTCAAGGCGGTAGAGCAAAAGCTGGAGGAACGCGGCTATATTCCCGATATGGCGGCCACCCTGCTTGCCCGCAACAATTCCCGCATTATCGGCGTGGTGGTCAACGATCACCCCAAATATGAGGGACACGTTTTTGAGGATTCGTTCATCTCGGCGGCGATCAATTATCTGTCGGACGAAACCGAGGCAAACGGCTATTTTATGATGCTCAAAAAGGCAAAGAAAATCACTGAAATCGTCACCTTTGCCTCCATGTGGAATCTGGACGGCGTGGTGGTCATCGGCTTCTGCGAGGATGAATACCAGGATCTGCGCGACAGAATCCGCGTCCCCTTCGTGATTTACGACGGATTCCTCGATGAGCAGAACCGCTTTGGCAATCTCACAATTGACGATTTCGACGGCGGCAGACAGGCGGGGCAATATCTGAAAGAGATGGGACACCGCCGTGTGCTTTGCGTGGCCGACAATGAGATATGCATGGATTACCTGCGTTATCAGGGCTTGTGCGAGGGATGGGGCGCAAAAGCCGACTTTATGAAAATTCCGATGCAGGCAGCCGAAAGAGAATTATTCTATCAGGAACGGCTTGCGACGATCAAAACCTATACCGCTATCTTCGCCGTGTCGGATGTTTACGCGCTGGAACTGATGCGCTTCTTGCAGAAAAACGGCGTGCGTATTCCCGACGAACTTTCCCTGATCGGCTTTGACGGCAGCCGGGAAGCGCAGAATGCCCTCCCGAAGCTGACGACCGTCGCGCAGAACAATGCGCTTCGGGCAAGGACGGCCATTCATCTGCTTATGGAAATGATCAACGGCGAAACAGACGCAAAAACGGTTTGTATTCCGGTAAGGCTTTGGGTAGGAGACAGCGTGAAGAATCTGACGAAAGACACCGAGAACAATGATTTACGCAAACAAGATTGTTGACAAATTTTTGTGCCTGCTGCTGACGGCGTGCACTGATGTGCCTGCGGCGGAATTGGTAGAGCTGAAAAGCGAGAGCGAACTGCGGCAGATCGCGGAGGAGGAATGTCCGCCCTGCACCTTTGTCCGCATGGAACGGCAGCGGAACAAAAGAATCTGCTACTTCACCGACGACGCATGCGGGTTTGCCTTTACCGTTTCCAGTTACGCCTATTATTCCAGTTTTGACGGCATACCGGGAGGCTATCGCGAAACCACCGAAAACGATTGGAAACAATGCTATTACGATTACGTCTGGGACACGACCAATGCGCGTGCCGAGGCGATTGCGAAACAGGCGGGATTCACCCTCGTAAAAGAAGACCATCCGCCCATTCTCCCCTATGCCGATCTGCAGACCGACCGCTCACTGGAGCAGATTTCCGACGCAATGATAGAACTCGGCCATCTCGTCAAGAGCGCGGACGTTCATCATCAATATGATAATTGTGAGCTGTGGGCGAAGCATTATAACAGCGAGAAGGACTTTTGGGAAGAATTCGCGTTCTACCGTTTCAAGGACGACGTGACCGACGATATGGAACATCATGACATTTATTACTACATGGACAACGCCGAGGAACAGCTTGGTGTGAAATGCATCTTTGAACGCAAGACGCAAATGAAAGGAAGCGAAATTCCTGGACTTTCCTCACATGAATACTATGACGATGACGACGCAAACCGCATTTACGACGTTTACTTCTTCCACACCGAATCCGGTGAAAAGAAACTCATCGCCGTTTTTCAGGTAGCGCAGAATGTGTATTATATCGCCGACGCGGAGTAAGTGTTAGCTGTTAGCCGATAGCCGATAGCCGTTAGCCGATAGCCGTTAGCTCAGTTAAAAAATGCTGTCCTTTTGCGAAAAGCATCAGAAAAAGGACAGCATTTTTGCACGATGGGCTAATCACTTTCATTCAGATAATCGTACAGTGAGAATTCCCCCGCGTCGCTTTCCACATCGAGGTTCGGAACGACTTCTTTCATGCTTGTCATGCCGCTTGCTTTATCGACAATGAAATACACAAACGCGCCGGTGTAACTGCGGAAGATCACCTGATACGACGTGTCGGATTCCTCCCCCATTCTGACATACATGATGTCGGGATTCTCTTCCGCGATGCTCCAGTCGTAATGGGTGTGGCAATAGTTATTCACGCCTTCAAACGCCATTTCTGCTGTAATGCCGGTTTCCGGAACTTCGGCTCCCGATGCTTCCGACGAGGGGGAATTGTCCGTCTTTTCAGCTTTTGAACCGCAACTTTGCAGCATGGCAACCATCATCAATCCCACTATCATCGCACAAATCAGTTTTTTCAAATTGATCGCCTCCATCATATTTTATTTATCTTCACATTCTTTACAACCCTTATCTTTTTCTGCTATAATTATATCCAATCCTATCAATGAAATCAAGCATAAAGGGAGGAAATCTTACGAAAAAACAATTCCCGAATATCATCACCGCTTGCAGAATGGTTTTCAGCGCGGCGATACTGCTTTGCCCCGTGTTTTCTCCGGCGTTCTGGACGTTGTATATCGCCGCCGGGCTTTCCGATATGCTGGACGGGGCATTGGCTCGGAAGTTTAACGCGGTCAGCCTAACAGGCGAAAGGCTCGACACCGCCGCAGATGTTGTCTTTGTGGCGGTGTGTTTGATAAAGCTGCTTCCTGCGGTGGCGCTTCCTCTGTGGCTCCTTGTCTGGACTGGGATGATCGCACTGATCAGAATCATCAACGTCATTTCCGGCTTTGTCATCCGCAAGGAATTTGTCGCCCTCCACACGGCAGTAGGCAAGCTCACCGGCGCG
>CACWOA010000260.1 GCA_902762395.1 uncultured Ruminococcus sp. | reverse complement strand
GGCGGTATGCCCGGTATGGGCGGCTTTGGCAAAATGCCGAAAAACAAGCGGTAAACTTTTTACGGTTTGTTTTCATATAAACGGATGCGTCTGCGCATCCCATAACCATCAGCAATACGCATTATCCTGACATGGAGGTGAAATGACAATGGCAGTGAAAATCAGACTTCGCCGCATCGGTTCCAAGGGCAACCCCTTCTACCGTGTGGTGGTGGCCGACTCGAGATATCCCAGAGACGGTCGTTTCATCGAAGAAATCGGTACCTACAACCCCATGACCGATCCTTCCGAGGTCAAGATCGACGCGGATAAGGCAAAGGCTTGGATCGCCAACGGCGCTCAGCCCACCGACACCGTCAAGAACTTGCTCAAAAAAGAGGGTATTCTCTAATTTCCGTTTGCAGGAAATCAGGAGGCTCTACTTATCCCACGGCAGTCCGCCTCTCGTCGGATTGCCGTATCGTTTGCCCCAGGAGGTATTTCAGTTATGAAAGAATTGCTTGAAGTGATCGCACGCGGTCTGGTGCAGAATCCCGACGGCGTGAGAGTGGAAGAGAGCGAGCCGGCGGAAGACGGCACCGTTACCTTCACCCTTTATGTTGACGAGGACGACAAGGGTCGCGTTATCGGCAAGCAGGGCAGAATCGCCAAGTCGATCCGCACTGTGATGCGCGCCGCCGCCACTCGCGAGAACAAGAAGGTCATGGTGGAGATCGACTGATCTTTGCCGTGAATTTCAAACAATTTGCAGCCAATCAAAAGCGCAGCGGGCAGCCGTATCCCTACGACTGGTCGGTGCGTTTTTTATCATAGAAAAAATATAGGGAGGAAGTACTCATGCAGAAACAATTTTTGGAAACCGGAAAAATTACAGGTACGCATGGCTTGAAAGGGGAAGTGCGGGTGCAGCCATGGGCGGATTCGCCGGAATTCCTCAGTGAATTCGACGAGCTGTATTTCGACAAGGGTGCTGAAAAAATCGAGATCACCGCGTCGCGCGTCCACAAACATATGCTGATAATGAAAATCAAAGGCGTGGACAGCGTGGAGGACGCGGAGAAGCTGCGCAACAAGGTGCTTTACATGAACCGCGACGATGTGGCGCTGGAGGACGGCGCGTATTTTATACAGGATCTTCTCGGGCTGGCAGTGGTCGATGACGACAGCGGCGAGACGCTGGGTCAGTTGGACGACGTGAGCGAAACGGGCGCGAACGACGTGTATCATGTCAAAACCCCCGGCGGTCGGGTGGTGCTGATTCCGGTCATCCCCGATGTGGTCAGGGATATCGACCTCGAAAAGGGAGAAATCCGCATTTTCAAAATGAAAGGGCTGTTCGACGAATGAGGATTGACATTCTGACGCTGTTTCCCGAAATGTGCGAGCGGGTGCTGGACGAGAGCATCATCGGACGCGCGCGCCGCAGCGGGATCGTGGAGGTGAACTGCCACAATATCCGCGATTACACCGCCGACAAGCACCGCCATGTGGACGATATGCCCTACGGCGGGGGACAGGGGATGCTGATGAAGCCGGAGCCGATTGCCGCGTGTTTTGAGGCGGTCGCGTCGCAGTGTTCCCGCCGCCCTGTCTTTATCTATCTGTCGCCCAAGGGCAGGGTGTTCAATCAGACCATCGCGCGGAGCCTGATGCAGTGCGAGACTATCTGCCTGTTGTGCGGTCATTATGAAGGAGTCGATCAGCGGCTCATTGACAGCATGATTGACATGGAGCTGTCGGTGGGGGATTATGTGCTGACAGGGGGAGAGCTGCCCGCGCTCATCGTGACCGACGCGGTTTGCCGCATGGTGCCGGGCGTGCTGGCGGAGGATGCGTGCTTTGAGGACGAGAGTCATTATGACGGACTTCTGGAGCATCCGCAGTACACCCGCCCGCCCGTATGGAACGGAATGCGCGTGCCGGAGGAACTGCTGTCGGGACACCACGCTAAAATCGCGCAGTGGAAACGGGAGCAGTCGCTGCGCCAGACCGCCCGTTACCGTCCCGATTTGCTCGAAAAAGCCGAACTGACCCCGAAGGAAGCGGATTTATTAAAAAAAGAAGCGCTTCTTTGAACGAAATGTGCCGTATCAAATTTGGTCGGATAGTGCAAGTGAAGGTCGGAGAACGATGGCTGTGAAATATGGCGATATCACCATCATATTTTATGAGGAAACGCAAAAAAATTGTGTATTTTAGTGCAAATTACAGTTTTGTAATATCTATTGTTTTTCCGAAAAAATCGTGATGAAAAAATGATGATTCATTCTGTTAAGTAAAAATGTGACATAAAATATTGTTGAAAATGCACCAATATAAGGCGTTGAAAATTTGCATTTTACTCAGTTTCTTTTGACAAATGGTGATTATGTACAACTCAGGCACAGATTTGAGGGTCGATTCTTGTTTATCGAGACAAAGTTTTGCATAGGTTGTTGACGAATGCAAAAATTGTGGTATAATATCAGTATCAATTTGAAGTTGACGAAGCGGCACGTGTTCGTTGAATTCGCAGCATGGTGTTTTTGCGACCTCAATTTGTTTACATGATTTTTAATATCCTTTATGGGAGGTTTTTTGCAATGTACGTTGATGAAGTAACAGTTCAGAACCAGGTGGGTCTTCATGCACGTCCCGCCACTTTCTTCATTCAGAAGGCAAACGAATTCAAGAGTACAATCTGGGTTGAGAGGGAAGAAAGACGCGTCAACGCCAAGTCCCTTCTCGGCGTTCTTTCTCTGGGCATTGTCGGCGGTATGTCCATTAAGATCATCGCTGACGGTCCCGATGAGAACAGTATGACAAGGCGGAGAAGCGCAGGAATACTTGGTGTATTCCAAGCTTTGACAACGAAGTCAGAGCCGAAAAAGACAAGTCAGATTGTTCAGATTATTTTCGAACAGTGCCTAAGTAAAGACGCAAAGAAAAAGCGAATGATTTCGGGTGCGGTGTTTTGCATTGCCGCTGCGCTGTGCCGACGGCGACTCCTGATGTGGGCAGATAAGGGGTTGGTCGAAGGGACAGGGTCTGGCATACACCGTCAAGAGAAGCAAGGCATTTTGATATAGGAAAATGATTTTGCTGTTCGTTAGGGGAATTTCGGCTGTCGATCAGTGAACGGAAGAGCGAATCCGTTTGCAGATGGGTGCCGGGGTTTCCTTTTTCTTTTGTTATTTTCCGTTATGTTTTTGATCTGGGGGGAGAAGTGTGGCTGCACTGAAAAAAAACGAAATCGTAGAGGCTGCCATAGAGGGAATGACGGCGGAAGGCAGCGGCGTGGCGAGGGTCAATGATATGGTGGTTTTTGTTCCCAACGCCGCGCCGGGCGATTGGCTGCGCCTGCTCATTATCAAGGTGTCCAAAAACTATGCCGTTGGCAAGATACAGGCGATCCTACGACCGGGCGAGGGAAGAATCACGCCCGACTGCGCGTCTTATCCGCGCTGCGGCGGCTGCACCTTCCGCCATCTTGATTACGCGGAGGAATGCCGCATCAAGCGCCGGAGGGTGGGCGACGCCATGAAGCGCATCGGCGGCATCGCTGTGGAAGCGGAGGATTTTATCGCCGCCGCGCAGCCCGACCGCTACCGCAACAAGGCGCAGCTTCCCTGCGGCGTGTCGGACGGACAGGCGGTTTTCGGCTTTTACGCCGAACGCAGCCACCGCATCATTCCTTTTTCGGACTGCTTGCTGCAACCCGCGATTTTCGGTGAGATCGCGCAGGTAACGGCGGACTTTCTCCATGATACCCCCAACGATATTTACGACGAAAAGACGGGCAGGGGGCGTTTCCGTCATCTGTATATCCGGCAGGGCTTCGCAACGGGAGAGATCATGGTCTGCGCCGTGGTCAATGCCAACGGTCTGGTGCAGGAGGACGAATTCGTCAGAAGAATCCGCGCCGTTTCGCCCGACGTCCGGAGCATTGTCATCAATGCTAACCGCGAGCGCACCAATGTGATTTTAGGCAAAAAATGCCGCACCGCGTGGGGTCAGGACGCCATCCGGGATGTGTTGTGCGGAGTGACATATGAAATTTCACCGCTTTCCTTCTATCAGGTCAACCGCGCACAGGCGGAAAAACTGTACGAGCGCGGCAGGGATTACGCGGGGCTGGACGGTCATCAGGTGTTGTTTGACATTTACTGCGGCACCGGCACCATCGGGCTGAGCATGGCGCGCAGCGCCAAAGCGCTTTACGGCATAGAAATTGTCCCCGACGCGGTGGAAAATGCCCGCCGCAACGCCGCCGCCAACGGCATCGACAACGCATCGTTCCTCTGCGCGGACGCGGCGGAAGGCACGCGGCAGCTCAAAGAACGCGGCATTGCGCCCGACGTGGTGGTGATTGACCCGCCGCGCAAGGGGTGTTCGCCGGAGGTGGTGGCGCTCATTGACGAGCTGTCCCCCGGGAGAGTGGTCTATATCTCCTGTGACCCGGCGACGCTGGCAAGAGACGCGGCGCGGTTCGGTCAGCGGGGCTGGCAGGTGGAACGCTTCACGGCGGTGGATATGTTCCCCCGCACCGCCAATGTCGAGACGGTTGCATTACTTTCCCACAAAAAACCGGACAGTCATATCCACCTGACAGTGGAGTTCGGAGAGGGAGAAGGTAAGATTCCACTGGATGAAATTTCACAAAAAGTGCAGAACAGTAAACCGAAACCCAAAGTTACCTATCGTCTGATGCAGGATTACATAGAGGAGAAGTATGGATTTAAGGTTCACACTGCATATATCGCCGAAGTGAAGAGAAAACTCGGACTGCCCATGTACGACGCGCCCAACGCGGTGGAAGAATTGAAGAATCCCAGAAAACACCCCACTCCGGAAAAAGAGGCAGCCATTATGGATGCTCTTACTCATTTTGGCATAATCAATGGCGAGAAAGAGGACTAATCTTGATCCCCCTTTTCATTATATATAGGAGGACTGCCCCATGTTTGAAAAGAAAACCCGCGTGAATCTGACGAACGAAGAAAAACGCCTGCTGTTACATAGCCTTGTCGAATTGAAAAATGACTTGATCCGGCAAGGCAGATACACCGACTGCGTGGATGAGCTGATCTATAAAATAGCCAGCGCGAAGGTGAAAAAGGTCAGGAGCGTTCCTGCAAGATAAGGCACAACCCGTTAGCCGTTTGTTTATGTATCTTCCACATAAACGGACGGCTTTTTTTGTTGCCTAAAATTTCTGACCGATTGTACATAGCCGTCTGATTTCAGTCGGCTAATTTTTTTCAAAGGAAGGAGCAAATCACATGAATCAAACCAAAGTCATTGCCATTGCCAACCAGAAGGGCGGCGTGGGCAAGACAACCACTGCGGCAAACCTCGGCGCGGGACTGACACAGCTCGGTCGGAGGGTATTGCTGGTGGACGCGGATTCTCAGGCGAGCCTGACGGTATCGCTCGGTGTGAGCCAGCCGGATGATCTGCCGGTGACGGTGGGCAACATCATCCAGGACCTCATGGATGACACGCCTTTTGACCCGCGCGAAGGCATCATTCACCACTCGGAGGGCTTTGACCTGCTGCCGTCGAACATTCTGCTGTCCGGCACGGAAGTCCGCATGGTGAACGCCATGAGCCGCGAGAGGCTGTTGTCACAGTATCTTGATATGGTGAAACGCGATTATGACTATGTACTGATCGACTGCACTCCGTCGCTCGGTGTGCTGACGCTCAACGCGCTGGCGGCAGCGGACAGCGTGATTATCCCCACCCAGCAGCACTATCTCTCCGCGAAAGGACTGGAACTGCTGCTGCAAACGGTTTCCAGAGTGCGCAAGACCATCAATCCCCACCTGCAAATCGACGGGATTCTCATGACGATGGTGCGCCCCAACACCGTGATCGGCAGGGAAATCGACAGCACCGTCAAGTCCACCTATTCGCCGCGCATCAGGGTATTCGACACAAGTATTCCCCTGTCCGTCCGCGCCGTGGAAGCGACTGCTGACGGAAGCAGCGTCGTGGTTTACAGCAAGAGCAGCAAGGTGGCGCAGGCATACGCCAAGTTTGCAAGGGAGGTC
>CACWOA010000259.1 GCA_902762395.1 uncultured Ruminococcus sp. | reverse complement strand
ACATATCCGCCCGCGCCGAGGAAAATCAGCTTGTCGCAGAGGTGAATGTTGTTGGTGTTGTGGGTAATCATGATGACAGTCTTGCCGTCGTCGCTCATGCGTTTGAGGGTGTGCATGAGGGTTCTCTCGGTGCCGGGGTCCAGCCCCGACGAAGGCTCGTCGAGGAAAAGCAGCCCCGGATCGTCCATCAGCTCCACGGCAATGGAGGCGCGCTTTTTCTGACCGCCCGAAAGCTTGCGGATGAGCTTATCCTTATGCTTGGTCAGTTCGACGGTTTGCAGCACCTCATTGACACGCGCCTCCCGCTCCGCCTTGGTGGCGGTTTCGGGCATACGAAGCTGGGCAACATAACGCAGCATACTGATCAGCGTCAGATTTTCATGCACAATATCCTGCTGCGGCACATACCCGATGTTGTCCTTCATCTCGTCATAATTGGCGTAAAGGTCGCGGCGGTTGACCAGCACCTTGCCGGTGGTGGGTTTGTCAAAGCCGTTGATGCAGTTCATCAGCGTCGATTTACCTGAACCGGAGCCGCCTACAATCGCGACGAAGTCGCCCGGCAGAATCAGCATGCTGGTGTCGTCGAGAATCTTCTTGTCTTTTTTCATCGCCTGATGGACAAACTTGGAGATATTCACCAGCTCGATGGACTGCCCGGATTTTTCCTGCTTATAATACAGATTTCCCTTGGAATAGGAAAATTTGGTGTTGGCGACCACAAACACATCTTCATCCTTGAGAACGTGCTTCTTATCGCCGAGCAGCTCGTTGTTGACCAGAATCTTCGCGTCCGCGTGCATGGCGCGCAAGGAATAACGCGATGTGTCCTCTATCTCGATCTGCGCCATCCGGGGCTTGCATTTGGCGTCGTCAATCACGATGTCGCTGCCCTTGTCGCCGCCGATGGTCGTCACCGTCTTTTTCAGCTCAAAGCTGTTCCAGTCCGCGCCGGAGTTTTTGTCGGAAAAAATCATACTGATACCGCTGCGAACCGGCTGCACCATATCGTCGATGCGGATGGAATCGCCGTCCTTCAGCTCGACCTGCGTGACCTTTTTCCCGTTGACGTAAAGACCGTTGGTGCTGCCGTCGTCGGTGACATAGCAGCGTCCGTCCCGCACCGTAAAGTGACCGTGGCGCCGGGAAACAATGTCCGAAGCGATCATGATGTCGTTGGTATCGTCTCTGCCAAAGGAGATGATGTCCTTGCCAAAGGTCATCAGGTTGTACTCGTCCGGAATATGGCTGTAATCAAATACCGTGACAGAGCAGCCCGCGCTTGGGTCAAGATCGGCGGAACCAGCCGTCTGATTGAAAAGTTGGTTATCCAAAGCTGTTCAGTCCTCCCTTTATGTCTTACTGTTTATGATTGACGGATTTTATTCGTGAATATGCCCGGCGATGTAGCGGATATGCCCGAGAAGCTTTTCGGTCTTCCCCGCGTGAATCGCGCCGAAGAGATCGACCGAAAACGCACGGGGCGCCACCGCCGACGCGTTGTTGATATTTTTGAAGCCGCCGCAGCCATGCTTGAAGCATGATTTCGTATGCACATGCACACGGCGCACATAGTCCGAAAGCCCCGCCGACGCAAAAGATTCCACCGCCGCGGCGGCATGCCCGGCGCTTTGTCCGATAATCGCCACTCTGCCATAGGAGCTTTTTTGTCTGCCGCTGCCACGCTGGAGCCAGAAATCGGAGTCGGAAAGAATGTCCTCCACCTTCGCCGCCGCCTCGCGGCTGACCGACAGCACATGATCCATCCCGTTCGCCGCTTCCAGCAGCGCTTCGGCGTAGCCGTCATCGGCGTGCCGGTAGCTGCCGCCGTCGCAGCCGATGATCTTAGCCGTGAAATCAGTGCCGTCATTGACCGCAATCAGACTGCCGCTGCCGCCTGTGCCGAATACGGACGAACGCCCCAGCGAAATCAGGGCGTAATCCCCCACTGCGCCGCACATCACGCCGTCTGAAACCCCGCCCAGACATTCGCCGCAGTCCTCGACCAGGATCAGCCCCATGCGGTCGCAGACATTTTTTACTGCCCGCAGCGCAAACGGCATACCGCAGAAATTATCCAGCACGGCGGCGCGGGGATAAACCTGCCCTCCCGCAATAATATGCCTGACAGCAGCCTCCAGCGCGCGATGATCCACCGTGAGACTGTCAGGCGTCACATCGCACAGCACGGGATTCACCCCGCACGCGAGAATCGCCTTGATGACATCGCTCGACGCAAGCGCGGAAACAAAAACGCAGTCTTTGGGACCTAATTCCAGCCCGTCGATCAGCGCTACGATGCTTTCCACTCTCCCGGAAAACGACCGACAGTCCGTCACGCCCAGTCTTTCTTTTATTTTATTGCAAAATGCCTGTATTTTAGTATTGTCGCTCATAGAACGCCTGCCTTTTTTCACCGATTTCCTTATTTTCTTCAGACGGACGCAGCCTCTCCGCCGATGACCGTCATCATAATTCCTTTCAATTATACCACATATCGAAAAAAAATCAACAACAAAGTGGTAAATCCTACAATAAAAATCATTCAAATTGAAAAAGAACCCTTTCGCAAGAACGGCGAAAGAAAAAAAATAAAATTTTCTGAAAAAAAGCTTGACATTTGGAAGAAGCTGTGTTAGAATATCGACGTTGCAGAAATCCGGGTGTAGCGCAGTTTGGTAGCGCGCTTGAATGGGGTTCAAGAGGCCGTGAGTTCGACTCTCGCCACTCGGACCAGCAATAAACCGCCAGATGCCGTTCTTACGGCGTCCGGCGGTTTTCCTTTTTTATCTCGCATTAAAAAGCATTCTTGCCTCAAGCTGTTTTTTGTATTGCGCCTTTGTGTCCGCCGCTTCCATCATGCGGCGCGCCAGTTCATCCGCGTGCCGGATGACGGTGCGCTGCCACGCGCATTGCACGGGGGATACCTCGTTCATTTGTCCGCACTGCTGGTAATTCAGGCAGGCACAGTCGTTGACACAGCGCGCCTCGAATGCGCATCCCCGGCAGAAGGTCGGTTTTTGCAGACTGCGGGTGTAGATTTCCTCCTGCCTGACCTTGCTGACGCCGTGAATGACATCTCCCATCCGATAGGCTGCCACGCCGCCGAACTGGATGCAGGGATAAATCGAGCCGTCCCAGTCCACATACAGCTTTCGTTTGCCGAGACGGCAGACATGACAGGGCTTGTTCTGCACGATCGACAGGATTTTTTCCTCAAAGTTGTTAAAATACACGTTCCGCCCA